>NZ_JBAPTY010000281.1:0-13684 GCF_049282395.1 Halobacillus sp.
CACCAACCCTTACCCATCTTACTTAACGGACCCATTTATCTTGAAACTGAGTCTTCCAGTATCGGGAGCTTATCTTTAACTGGGAACTATGGTTGAACACTCAATCAAAATAGAAGAAGCGAAGGGAACAGTATCACTTCGCTTCTTTTCGTTTATTTACTGATGAATTAAATCTTTCGCATCCGCGTATTCGAGTCCCTGGGCTTCAGCAACGGCACGGTAAGTGACGTAACCTTCAAGTGTATTTATTCCTTTAAAGAGAGATTCATTCTCCTGGCAGGCTTTTTTATAGCCTTTGTTAGCTAACTGCAAGGCATAAGGAACGGTTACATTCGTCAATCCAATCGTAGATGTTCTCGGAACAGCTCCAGGCATATTAGCCACAGCGTAATGGAGCACACCATGTCTTTCATAAGTAGGATTATCGTGTGTAGTGATTCGATCCGTTGTTTCAAAAATACCGCCTTGATCAATAGCAACGTCTACTATAACGGAACCTTCCTTCATCGATTTAACCATATCTTCGGTGACCAGTTTCGGCGCCTTGGCTCCAGGTATGAGCACCGCTCCAATTACCAAATCTGACTCTGCCAATGATTCCTGAAGATTTAAGGGGTTCGACATAAGAGTATTAATATCTGATCCGAAAATATCATCCAATTGCCTTAATCTTTCCGGGTTTAAATCAATAATTGTGACATCTGCCCCAAGACCCATGGCAATCTTTGCCGCATTAGTTCCGACAACACCGCCTCCAATAACTGTTACTCGGCCTCTGCGTACTCCTGGGATTCCACCGAGAAGAATTCCTTTACCACCATGAGAACTTTCCAGAAATTGCGCTCCAATTTGAGAAGCCATTCTCCCAGCTACCTCACTCATAGGGGTAAGAAGCGGCAGAGATCCATTGGGGGCCTGCACCGTTTCATAGGCAATCGCTACTACATTTTTCTTAACTAAAGCTCTCGTAAGTTCAGGCTCAGGTGCCAGATGCAAGTAAGTAAATAATATAAGACCATCAAAGAAATATTCATACTCCTCAGGAAGTGGTTCTTTAACCTTCATCACCATTTGCTGACTCCATGCTTCCTTGGCAGATAATACAATGCTTGCTCCCGCTTCTTTGTATTGAGCATCAGTAAAACTAGAGCCAGTTCCTGCATTAGTTTCTACAAAAACTTCATGACCTGCGTTGGTCAAAGTTACAACTCCTGCAGGTGTCATCGCTACTCTGTTTTCATTATTCTTAATCTCTCTTGGCACTCCAATTTTCAAGGCCGTTCAACCTCCAATTCGATTCTCTCTATTTATCGATTTCCACTATAACATGATTATTCAATAGAAAGTAGATGTATATTTTGAAAGCCCTTTCATTGTAACAAAACAGGACGAAAATGGTTACCTTTTATCAAATATTGAAATATTCAGTTTTCACCTGTACCTGTGGATCACATCGACACCGCCCGTAACCTCATATATAGTTCCTGTTATCATATCCGAGTCTTCATGACATAAGAAATCAATAGTGCGGGCTATATCTTCCCCTGTGCCCGGTCGTCCAATCGGAGTACATCCATCCTTTGTTTTTCGACCATTCTCTATTGTGGATTCTTTCCACTCACCCACAATATTTCCAGGACACACCATATTAGAAGTAATGCCATGCTCAGCTTCTTCGTAAGCGACCGTTTTAGTCAGAGATACAAGACCAACTTTTGCAGCAGCAAATGCAGACCGGTAAATCCATCCAGAAGCCGAACCAGCTCCCTGAAAACCATAATTTATAATTCGCCCAAAACACTGCGCTCTCATGTAAGGAACCGTCAGTTTCATTAAATGGAAAACGGCATCAAGATTTCCTTTGACCATAGAGTTCCACTCTTCCGTAGAATAATCCATCAATTTTTTACGTTCAAATATATAAGGTCCCGCATTATTAATTAAATAATCTATTCTTCCAAACCTTTGAATGGTTTCTTGGATTAAAGTCTGTAAATCCTGTAGTTCTGTCACATCAGCTTTCATTATATGGATCTTGTCCTTCTTCTCCGGGAATTCTTCATACAACGTCATGGCTGATTTTTTATCATTTAAATAGGTGACAGTCACTGATATGCCTTTCTTAATAAACTGCTCAGTAACTTTCCTGCCCAAACCTTTAGATCCAGCGGTTATAATCGCATGCCTCATTGTCAATCCCCCCATTGAACTCACATTGATCTTTTACTTCCATACTATTTATTTACAAGGCCTCCTGCCTTATGTACAATAAAATGCGGCAGAGAGGACGTGGATGTAATGAAGGCAGCTGCCTCACGTAAAGAGTTAATTGAAACTATCGGTTTAGAAGCGGTGCCAAAAAACAGACAAAACACTTCATGGTATCGCTTTGCGTTTATCCAAATTGCCATAGCTGCCAATGCAGGAAACTTTCTCGTACCTGCATTGGCCGTGCTGGAAGGTGGTTTATCCTTTTGGAACGGGGTTCTTACAACATGTATCGGAGCAGTTTTGGGTTTCTTATTTGTCTCTTATTTATCGTTACCCGGAGCTCGTTTAGGAATCCCTGCACAATATGCCATACGCACCATTCTCGGAGTGCAGGGAGCTCGTTTTCTTTCCTCTCCTATTCGAAGTATAACCTCCCTCTATTGGTTTAGCGTACAAACCATAGGCGGTACATATGTCATTCAGCAGCTTTTCATTCGGATGACAGGTCAAGAGGTTCCTTTTTTACTTTTCTCAATCCCTTTATCTATACTGATGGTAATCCTGGCTATAATAGGTTTTGATGCTGTAAAAAAAGCTACCACATACTTTCTTCCTTTCCTTTTACTTGGAGAGTTTATAATTTTATATATATACTTTACTACAAATCATGGGGAGACCGCATGGTTTACATTCCAATTGGAGCCTATGCAGGGTTCTATAACCACTATGTTTTTCTACGCCAGCTTGGCTTTTGTACAATATGTCTCTGGTGTAAGTGCTTCAGCCGATATGACACGCTATGCAAAAACTCCCGTCCACGGGTTCTGGGGGTTGCTCATAGGAAATGGAATCGGCTTCTTTATTACCGCCTTAATCGGGTGTGCATCCGCCTATTTATTCCATGATATTAACCCTTATGTATCTTCAAGCGGTCAAACAGACTCCCCTGTTATTATTGGCGTAATCACGTTAACCGCAGTAGTGTCCATGATTTCGATCAACATTAGCAATGCTTATACCGGAGGATATAGTTTACTAAATACTTTCAGTCGTCTGACGCGCGTTCAAAGTGCGGTCGTGTTTGGATTTCTTGGGGTGTTATTAAGTGGCTTCCCTTCCCTGGTCAATGAAGCTGAATCTTATATTTCATTACTCGGAGGGTTGATCATACCAATATCTGCAGTCATTTCAGGTGATTATTTAATCGTTAAACGACTGCATCTGGATCAGAAAGCTATTGAGCAATTAACTAAAACTTCGAGTATTAACCCGTACGCTTTGATTTTTATCATACTTGGAAGTCTCATGTATTTCAGTTTTCCTGACAACTGGTCCCCTGGATTTATCACATTTACAGTATTAATGGTTACCTATCCATGGTTTATGAGACATAAGACGTGGGGCTAGTAAGATCTGTAATAAAACACAATAATCCCACCCCGCCTTAATCGGAGGTGGGATTATTTTATTATTGGCTTGACTTTTTCTTTGTCTCATTCTTTTTTATGGACTGATAACTTTCATTCAGTGGTGCTGTTATTTCTCTCTCTAACTTTTGTTCACGTTCTATCGGATTTTCTGGTTTCTTCATTTTCTCACCTCTTTCTTAAAGTTCACAAAACTCCCCAAATTATGCTTGAATTATAAGTCTAAATCAAAATAGAACATGATATAATAAAGGTGAGAAATAGGAAGGGGGCATTCATAATGACATTCGAGTACAAAGATATTGTTGTAGCAGTGGATGGTTCAGAAACAGCAGAGGGTGCTTTCAAAAAAGCAATTGATATTGCTAATCGAAATGATGCTAATCTGGTTCTAGCACATGTAGTAGATACTCGAGCTTTTGCTACGGTAGAGGCTTATGACCGTTCTTTAGCCATACGAGCAGAAAAGTACGCGACGGATTTATTGAATGATTATAAATCTAAAGCCGAAAAAGCCGGCGTTACCAATGTAGAAATAGTTGTAGAGTATGGTTCCCCAAAAATTAAAATTGCTAAAGATGTGGCTCCAAAACACAATGCAGACCTTATCATATGCGGGGCAACCGGCCTAAATGCCATGGAACGTTTTTTCATTGGAAGTGTTTCCGAGCATATTACCCGTTATGCCAATTGTGATGTCCTTGTCGTACGTCCGGAAAAGTCAGTTGTAGAAGAATAAAAATAACCCCCATCTTAGTTGATGGGGGTTATTTTTATTCTTCTTTATTAATTTCTTGTACAACATGTGAAAGCTCCGGCAGTATCAGACGGTCCATAGCAAGTGTTACAGCGCCGCTTGATCCTGGCATTGAAAAAATAGCTGTTTTCTCACTAACTCCCGCTGTTGCTCGAGATAAAAGAGCAGCTGAACCTATATCTTCGTTATAGCTCAGCATCCGGAACAGCTCACCGAATCCGGGGATCTCTTTTGTAATTAAAGCTTGAACGGCTTCAATCGTAACATCTCGCTCCGCAATACCCGTTCCTCCATTTAAAAGAACTGCGTCTATATCCGGGTCATCCAATCCTTGCTTAACAGCCTCTGCTATTCTCCTTTGATCATCCTTAACAATTTTATATTCATTAACCCTGTGCTCAGATTTTTCTGTAAGTTTTTCGATAATAATCTTTCCGCTCTTATCTGTATCTGTATTTCGTGTATCACTTATGGTAAGAACCAAGCATCTTACTGATGAAGGAGCTTCTCTCTTATGATCTTCGACTGCCATCACTCTCTGCCTCCTTATGATCCAGCAAGTATCGGTATTGATAAAATTTCATTGCAAAATCAGTTACTTGTCTTGTTAAATGGTAATTGGAATAAGCCCCTATCGCTATACTTATAAAAGGAAGACCCTGAAAGATTTTTTTACGGAACATTAAAATGAACATCGATTTGAAACATTGTTTAATGGGCTGTTCAAGCCATGATTCATTCGTAAGCTGATCGTTCCCTTCAAAAACATAAGGATGTTCATTACGACTTACTTCACCCATCAACTCATTCCACGCGTGGGCCTGAAGCCGTTTAGGCAGCGTAGCCGCGTGAAAAACTTTTAAAGAGATCATCATTTCATAAGGGTGATTCATTTCATGACCGAAAGTCAAACCTATCAACTGAACGGCACGAATGTTCATTACCATCATTAAAGGATAGTCAAGTCCGAGTAACAGCCATCCTCCAGTACCGGTCAGCCCGCCCTGTGCAAAGGAGTACAGCCTGCCTCTTGCAATTTGCTGCTGAGCTATGTAACTTAGCTGATCTACACTAAGCATCCTATTCATGTCCGTAATGTTCTCAATTTCTTCTGAGAATACCCTGCCTACAGATAAAATCCGCTGCCTTGCTTCATTCTGAAAGGACGTGCCTTGCAAAAAAGCGTGCGTATGAAAAAACCAAGCGTCGAGTTTTGAAAAAAACTTATCCTTTACGTCTGGATCCAAATTATAAAAACTTTGGCGGATCCAATCATCATAAATCATTTCAAAGTCGTTGGGCTGGTACCCCCGGTACTGCTCAAGCCAATTATCTACATCTTTTGCTACCCGTTCATAAGTCATGAACAACACTCCCCCACCGGTTCACTCTTCTTATTATTGTAGCCTGAATGTTCAAAAAAAAGCAATGGCTCACTGATTGATTCAGACGCCATTGCTACTAAATATTTATAGACCTTTTTCTACTGTATCACGAGCAATCATAACTTCTTCATTCGTCGGAATTACCATAACTTTTACCGGGGAATGAGGATAGTTAACGAATGCTTCTTTACCGCGAATCTGATTTAGAGATGGGTCCCAATAAACTCCCATAAACTCCAGACCTTTTAATACGCGCTCCCGCATGGTATAACTGTTTTCGCCCACGCCGGCAGTGAAAATGATTCCATCAATTCCATGCATGCGTGCCGCGTAGGAACCAATATACTTGTGGATACGTGCAGCAAATACTTCAAGAGCAAGTTCCGCACGCTCATCTCCTTCACTCGCTCGGATCTCAATGTCCCGAAGGTCACTTGAAAAACCGGAAAGGGCCAGCATACCACTTTCTTTATTCAATACATTCATAACTTCATTCGCTGTCTTTCCTGTCTTCTCCATAATAAAAGGTATGAGGGCTGGGTCAATATTTCCGGAACGAGTCCCCATCGTTACACCAGCAAGTGGTGTAAAGCCCATGGAAGTATCAATTGATTTCCCGCCTTCGATTGCAGCAATACTTGCTCCATTACCTAAGTGGCAGGATAACAGTCGCAACTGTTCTACAGGACGTCCCATCATCTCTGCCGCACGCTCCGATACATATTTATGAGATGTACCGTGGAAGCCGTATTTACGAATGCCATATTCCTCATAATATTCATAAGGAAGGCTGTAAAGATAGGATTGTTCCGGCATGGACTGGTGGAAGGCTGTATCAAATACTGCAACGTGAGGGACTTCCGGAAGAACCTCGCGAAATGCGCGAATTCCAGTCAGGTTTGCCGGATTATGCAACGGGGCAAGATCTGACACTTCCTCAATTTCCTTAATGACTTGGTCCGTTATTAACACAGATTCACTAAAACGTTCTCCTCCGTGAACTACACGGTGGCCAACGCCATTAATTTCATCTAAAGAATCGATTACGCCATTAGATGTCAATTTATCAAGAAGAATTTTAACAGCTTCTCCGTGATCCGGAATATCAGTAACTGTCTTATCTTTTTCATCATTCACTTCAATTGTAAATACCGCATCCTCAAGTCCGATACGCTCTACTAACCCTTTAGTAATTACAGTTTCTTCAGGCATGTCAATCAATTGAAATTTTAGTGATGAACTGCCTGCATTTATAGCAAGAATTTTATTACTCAACGTTGCTCATCCCCTTACAATTAGGTTCGTATGTTTCTACCACTACCATTTAACCACCCGTTCCCCGCATTTTCAAGGTAGAAAGAATATGATAACGTTTACTTCTTATATTCGTTATTTTCTCACAATTGTGCAGTTTTATATTCATCAAACCATTGATTCATTTGACCGAGAATGTCGCCCATAGCGTTTGGGTTTTTAAAGGATGGAAGCTTCACAAGCAGAGCCTGCTTCGGCGGCTTAGTTTCCGGACCTTTCTTTTGAAGGATCAGAATACTTTTACCATGCTTTTCATTTTTGAATAGCGAATCGGATAGCTGAAGCATTCCGACTATATGAGCATTTTCCCTTAAAAATGTGTTCAGTTCCCGCGACTGGTCACTTTCAAATAAAAAGTTCGGGACGATAAACATTAAATAACCGCCCTCTTTCGTGTAGTTCAATCCTTGTTCAATGAATAAGTGATGCGCATAGGAATGTCCCTCTTCAGCTTTTAGCTGATAACGGGAAGCCTGCACATCATCTGGATAATAACCTACCGGAAGATCAGCCAGAACAAAATCGACAGGCTCCATCAGGAAAGGCTGCAAACTATCCTGGTGGAAGAATTCAATATTATTCTTTTGTAAATTGGCATTAGTTACGGCTAACTGTATGAGCGTAGGATCCACTTCACTTGCGTATGCTGTTAATGGCACTTCAAGCTGATTCATTACAGATGTAATTAAATTTCCTGAACCTGAGGCAGGATCAAAAAGCTTCAGGTTTTCTTCGTTATCAAAGAGTTTAGAAGCCAAATAGCCCATAAACATTGCCACAGAATCAGGAGTGATTAAATGCTGCTGCTGTGTCGCACCTTTCATACCTTTTAAGATAGCAAGCTGTACGGCTTTTCGGATTTCTTCTTTTTCAAAATCATCCTTATTTATCTTCGTAAGCTCATTGGTAAGCTTCGTTTGAAGTTCTTTGCTCATATCCTTAAAAGGCTGTCCATTGAACAAAATGTCTAATGTTTCAGCAATGGCTTCCAAATAAGTAATATTCATATCTTTAGAAATGGTATCAGCTGTTTCATCTACCCACTGAAATAGTTTTTCTACCTGTTCTTGCTTCATCTTTATTCTCCTTTTCAGCCTGCCTGGTCAACACAATAAATTGACGCATTTACTTGAAACAGTAATGCGTCAGCTTCATTGTGTTTGCGCTGTTCCGAATTAAACTCTACCCCCACCATATCGAATAATGGAGCGGGTTTCAACAATACGCTACTTTACCGATTAGTTTGAAAATTGTGTGCGGGAAGAGCATTATAATGATAAAATGACGATAAAGAATACATAAGGAGGAAGTTTTATGGCTGAACAACGTAGAAACCTATACTTTTATTATCACCCGAACCAGGAACTGGATGAGAAACTTAAACCACTCTATCAATTAGCAAGAGATAAAGACTTTTCTATCGTGGAAGACTCAAATAATGCAAACATTATTATAGCTGTCGGGGGCGATGGGGCATTTTTACAGGCTGTGCGAAATACTGGATTCAGACAAGATTGCCTCTATGTTGGAATAAGAAGTCAAAATGAAGCAGGTCTTTATTGCGACTTTAGTATAGATAATCATGATGAAATGGTCGAAGCAATGGAAAATGCCGAAGTTGAAGTTCGTAGATTTCCAATTATTGAAGCAACTGTCAATAATGAATCCACTTTCTATTGTTTAAATGAATGCAGTGTGCGGTCCACTTTAATTAAATCCATTGATATAGATGTCTATATTGATGACCTTCTCTTCGAAACATTCAGGGGAGATGGACTTATCGTAGCCACTCCTACTGGCAGTACCGGTTATAATAAGTCTACAAAAGGGGCTGTGGTAGATCCCAAATTACCATGTTTCCAGGTTAGTGAACTAGCTTCCTTAAACAACAATCGCTTTAGAACTCTGGGCTCTTCTTTTATTTTAAGCGGTGAGCGCACATTAAAACTGCATGTGAGACAGGATGGAAATGACTATCCGATTATCGGGATGGATAACGAGGCTTTTTCAATTCGTAATATCTATGATGTTACGGTTCGCCTAAGTGATCAGGTGATAAAAACCGTCAAGTTGAAAAATAATTCTTATTGGGACCGTGTCAAGCGTACCTTCCTTTAACAATATTATAATAAGTAAAATCCGGAGCGGCAGATCCCGCTCCGGATTTTTTAACGTTGGTAGACAATTTCCTCATCTACTACTGTCATCGTAACAGTAGCATCGGCCAACTCATGGGGCTTTAGCGCAAAAAGATCGCGATCAAGGATAGTAAAATCTGCGATATAACCTGACCGTATGACTCCTTGAGAATCTTCTCTTGCAATGGCCATAGCACTTCCTTTCGTATATAAGGAAATGGCTTCAAAGACCGAAAGCTTTTCTTCAGCCTGATACACCAAATGGTCATATGTGGCTCTTCGATCTACAGCAGCCCGAATGCCCAATAAAGGATTAATTTCTTCGATAGGAGCGTCAGATCCCCCTGCACACATAATCCCAGCATCCATCAGCGTCTTCCAGGAATAAGAATTTTTAAGTCTTACATTCCCTATCCGTTCCATAACCCAGGGAAAATCAGAAGCTACAAAAGTTGGCTGTATATCTAGTACGACATTCATATTTTTTAGTTTCTGAATAAGATCTGGTCTTAAAATCTGAGCATGTATGATTCGATCTCTTTCTCCTGTATGAAGTGGAGAAGCTTCTATGGCTTGAATAACCGCCTCGACTGCCCGATCTCCAATTGCATGAACAGCTATAGGCATCAGACGTTTTCGTGCTTTCTTTACTAATGAAGTCAACTGCTCCTGAGTATGGATAGGTACACCAAAGTTTCCCGGATCATCTGAATAAGCTTCCGACAACCAGGCAGTTCTCCCTCCAAGTGCCCCATCGGAAAAGATTTTCAACGCCCCCAGCTCTACAAAATCTGTTCCTTTCTTATAGCCGAGAGACTCTTCGTCCATTTGTTCGATTACTCCATTATGAACGAGTAAATGAGCTCTAAACTTCAATTTTGAACCATCAATTACATCGGTATAGGCGTCGAATGTTTTTTTAAATCCCCCATAATAATTCAGGTCTTCACTGTGTCCTCCAACGAGGCCGTATTTATGCATATCCCTCACGGCAAGCTCTGTAGCTCTTCTTAAATAATCTTTCGTTACTTCTGGCATTGCTCTCTTAATCATATCCTGAGCCTTCTCATGGAAGAATCCAGTAGCGTTTCCTTCATCATCCCTCACAATCACCCCACCTTGAGGATCAGGTGTGTTCTTTTCAATACCGGCAAGCTTCATAGCCTCAGAGTTGGCAAGTACCGCATGCCTGCATACTCTTGTGAGCATCATTGGATGCTGGGAAGATATTTCGTCCAGTTCGTCTTTATGTATAATTCGTTTATTTTCCCATTGATTTTCATTCCATCCATCACCAATAATCCACTCTCCAGGATCTAACTGTTCCGCATGCAGCTTCAAAGCCTGCTTCACTTCTTCAGCTGATTTCATGAATGTTAAATCAAGACGCATCAAACGTTCCCCATGTCCGATAATATGGAGGTGGCTGTCAGTGAACCCTGGGTACATAACCGCCCCTTTTAAATCGTGTTCTTCTGTAATTTCATTCTTATAGGTTTTATATAGATTTTGAGTATCCCCGACCTCCAGTATCTTTCCATTCTTTGTAACAACTGCTTCTACCCAGACGCCTTCTTTTTCCATCGTATAGATTTTCCCACCGTACCAAAGTTTCACATCTATCCATCCTCTCCAATTATCTGATTCCTGCTTGGTTATATACTCATCATAAATCATTAACTCCATATATAGAAAGAAGATGCTTCATCTCATTCTCAGCATCTTCTTCTTTACTTTATTAAACTATAATAGGTCACTGAAGTCATTCTTTTGATCTTTTCCAGCCAAATGGTCAACTTCAACAATATAGGTCTCCTCCAGTGCTTTTTCAATGTCTGCACTAAAGTCACTGTTTGATTCATAGTAATTTGCATTTTTTCTTGTAGGCATCGTTTTTGGAGATTTCGGTACAAATACAGTACAACAATCTTCGTAAGGACGGATAGAAATATCATAGGTATCAATTTTTCTAGCAATATCAATTATTTCAACTTTATCCATAGAAATAAGTGGACGCAGCACGGGATAGTTCGTCACTTCATTGATGGTATTCATACTCTCCATCGTTTGACTCGCTACTTGACCCAGGCTTTCTCCTGTAGTCATGGACAATATCCCCTGCCTGGCTGCAAGCTTTTCACTAATTCGAAGCATCATTCGCCTCATAATTGTCATACTATACCCCTCGGGCATTTCCTGATGAATTTTTTGCTGTATAGCTGTAAATGGAACAACATGAACTTTAACCGAGTTTCCGTAGTTGGAAAGCTTTTGGGCTAAATCAATCACTTTTTGTTTTGCTCGCTCACTTGTATAGGGAGGGGAATGAAAGTGAACCGCCTCCAGTTCCACTCCACGCTTCATAGTCAGGTAACCTGCGACAGGGCTGTCAATACCTCCTGAAAGCATAAGCAGAGACTGCCCGGTCGTACCAACTGGAAACCCCCCTGCACCAGGATAATCTTGAGCCGTTATATAGGCGGCCTCCTGGCGTACTTCCACCTTAATTTCTACATCAGGCTGGTGGACATCTACTGTAACCCCATCTGTATTTCTAAGAATATATCCTCCCAAAAGAGGGTTAAGCTCTTTAGAATCAATAGGAAAATCCTTATCTGAACGCTTAGCTGAAATTTTGAAGGTTTTGGCATGGGCTGCATCCTGGAAGGCCAACAGTACAGCTTTCTTCATTTCTTCTTCTTCTTTTTCCACTTTCACAGCAAAACTTAAGCTGTGAATACCAAAAATATCCTGACATCGATCCATAACCTCTTGCGGATTTTCACCATTTAACAAGACATACATACGGCCTCTTGTTTTTCGGATGCGCACAGAAGGAAATTCTTGAAGTTTCTTGAGTAGATTATTCTGAAGCTTCTGCTCAAATATTTTTCTTTTTTTTCCTTTTAAAGCCATTTCTCCATACCGAATCATAATATGATCGAAATTCATAGTTTATCTCCTCATCGTTTCTTTTAGTTGTTCAATAGTTTCTTTAAGGGCTTCAATAAACGAATCAGCTTCTTCTATCGTGTTCTGGTAGCTTAGACTAACTCGAAGAGCAGAACTCGTTCGCTCATAGTCAAGGCTGCATGCCTTTAATACTGCACTAACCTCTGGTTCTCTGGAGGAGCATGCAGATTTTGTAGAAATATAAATCTCTTTTTCTCCTAAGGAATGAATAACTACCTCAGGTTTAAATCCAGGGATTGAAAAATTAATGATATGAGGGGCGGAATCCTCCGGTGAATTAATGACCACTTGTTCCATCTTCTTTAATTTTCCCCGTATATATTGATGAATTTGAGATAAATGATCACTCGAATGTTTCTGTTTTTCCAAGATTAAACGAAGAGCTTTCACAAAAGCCACATTTGCCGGGAGATTTTCCGTGCCCGCTCGCCGTTCAAACTCTTGATCGCCTCCATGCAGCAAAGGAAAAAGAGAAACATTTTTTCTGATGATCAAAGCTCCTGACCCTTTCAATCCGTGGATTTTGTGGCCTGAAACTGTGCAAAGATCGATTCCTGACTCCATTATGGGCATACGAATTTTCCCCAGGCCCTGAACATGATCCACATGAAAAAACACCTTGGGGTAATGTTTAAGCTTGTCCCCTATTTCCTTCACAGGCTGTACAGTTCCCAATTCATTATTTACAGACATAATACTTACAAGTATGGTGTCTTTACGCAGAGCATGTTCCACACTCTCTGGGTCTACCTTACCTTCCTTATTTACATCAATGTATGTGACCTCAAACCCTAAGGTTTCCAACGCGCGAAATGCTTCCAGGACCGAAGGGTGTTCAATTTTAGACGTGATTATATGCTTTCCTCTTGATTGATGCATAAACGCAATTCCTTTTATCGCCATATTATTACCCTCAGTGCCTCCCGAAGTAAAAATCACTTCTTGAGCTTCTACTCCAAATAGTTGGGCAGCTTGATGACGAGATTGCTGCATTAAGCGCTCTACTTGACCGCCGAAGCTGTGGACTGACGATGGGTTACCAAAAAGTTCTCCAGCCACTTTTTGGTAACTATCCAATACTTCAGGAAGAGGCTTTGTTGTAGCGCTATTATCAAAGTAAATCATAAAAGGTGTACTCCTTTATTTCAAAATGCAGTCCATTATATTATCATACCATCTTTTATAAATAAATAGAAAGTTCAAGATACAAAAGGACACCTGCTTAACATAGCAGGTGTCCTTTCTATACTTTTCAGTCCTCTATATCCAAAGTTTCAAGTCACGTATCAATACTTAGTTTGCCATCATTCTCGATGCCTTCCCTCCAGGCCTTTGATATCTCACCTGACCTAATTATTGTTTCGCTTTGGGATAAGAGTTTTTTGTTTTCATTTATTTTCTCAAAAAAACTAGAGATCTTTTGTTCCTTTAGCAGGTTACCGGAATTAGACGCCAAACCGTGATCATTTGCTTCAAAAA
>NZ_JBAPTY010000282.1:0-62615 GCF_049282395.1 Halobacillus sp.
CATCCACGTCTCAAATCGCAGGGATTCTTGAAAAGAATGGAATTATTAAAAATGATTTAATTTTTAGGTTTTATACAAAATTTAATAATGAATCAGGATTCCAAGCTGGGGAATATCAGCTTACTTCATCTATGAAGCTGAATGAGATTATTGATTCACTTCAGTCAGGTAAATTAATTAAAGATCCGGCATTTAAGGTAACCATTCCAGAAGGGAGGACACTCGATCAAATTGCTGGTACTTTAGCAAAGAAATCTCAATTTACTAAAGACGAATTTTTAACAAAAGTGAACGATAAAGAATATGTAAAAGAACTTATGGAACAGTACCCTGGGCTCTTAACAGAAGAGATATTAAATGAAGAGATTAAATATCCTCTCGAGGGATACTTATTTGCTTCTACATACCCTATATATGTAGAAGACCCTACAATAGATCAGATTGTCCATAAAATGTTAGATCAGACGAAAGAGGTCGTACTGCCTTACAAAGAACAACTGACCCAGCTGGATATACTTAATGAGGACATGACCGTACATGACCTTATGACAATGGCCTCTTTATTAGAGAATGAAGCCAGAACCTCTGAGAATCGAAAGAAAATCGCTAGTGTATTTTATAATCGTTTAGAAGAGGAAATGCCATTACAAACTGACCCTACTGTATTATATGCCTTGGGAGAGCATAAGGACAGAGTCTTATATGAGGATCTTGAAGTCGATTCTCCTTACAATACGTACGAAGAAGAGGGATTGCCCCCAGGGCCGATCTCCAATTTTAATGAAAATGCTTTAAAAGCTGTTGTGCAGCCTGCAGATACAGAATTTTTATACTTCCTCGCAGATGACGAAGGAAATATTTATTATTCAAAAACTTTGGAGAATCACAACGAAAAGAAAAATAAATATATTAACAATAATTGATTATTGAAGAGGAATGCGAGATTACTCGCATTCCTCCATTTTTGTATGTTAAAATAGTGGGGTTGTAAAATGGATGTAAACTAAATATGAAGGGATGTTAACATCATGGAGCAAGATGCGTATCTGCAATCATTGCTGCCGTCTTCCACTGGACCATTGGCGGACATGGAGGCATACGCTGAGGAAAAGAATATACCGATTATGGAGCCGACAGGTATACATTTTCTAATGCAGTTGATTCGTATGCATAGACCTGAACGCATTTTGGAAATTGGAACAGCAATAGGATATTCGGCCCTTCGTATGGTGGAGGCTTCACCTGAAAGTAAAGTTGTATCAATAGAAAGAGACGAGAATCGTTATAGAGATGCCCAGCATTTTATTAATAAGCAAGGAGCTGAAGACAGAGTTCACCTCCTGTTTGGGGACGCTCTTGAGCTGAAGGAAGAAGTTCGGAAGGAAGGTTCTTTTGACTTCCTCTTTATTGATGCTGCTAAAGGTAAGTATGAAGAATTCTTTCATCTATACGAACCGTTATTATCTGAAGGTGCAGTAATTGTCTCGGATAATGTTCTATTTAAGGGGTATGTTGCGGATGATTCACATGCAGACAAGCGTATGGCCAAAATTGCTCGAAAAATACGTGATTTCAATAATTGGCTTGTTCAAAACCCCGATTATCATACGACAATTGTACCAATTGGCGATGGTGTAGCTATTACAATAAAAAAATAACTGAACCGTGTAATGTTCAGAGATTATGTTTGGGATGAAAGGAGAAACCAGAAACATGAAAGATAAACCTGTAGTTATTGGAGTAGCCGGAGGTACAGGGTCAGGGAAAACAAGTGTCACCCGGTCTATCATCCAGCGATTTGCTGATAAAACAATTCTAATGGTGGAGCAAGATTATTATTACAAGGATCAGAGTCACCTTCCGTTTGAAGAAAGGCTGCAGACGAACTATGATCACCCTCTTGCATTTGATAATGATCTGCTGATTGAACACCTTAAACAATTAATTGATCAGAAATCGGTAAAGAAACCTACCTATGATTATAAGATTCATACGCGGTCTGAGGAAACGATACATGTGGAACCTAAAGAGGTTATTATTGTTGAAGGTATTCTTGTGTTGGAAGATGAGCGCTTACGCGATTTAATGGATATAAAGGTCTTCGTAGATACTGATGCCGATGTGAGGATCATTCGTAGAATGATGAGAGATATTAATGAACGGGGACGCACACTGGATTCTGTCATTGAGCAATATATTAATGTGGTCCGTCCAATGCACCTGCAATTCGTGGAACCTACCAAACGATATGCAGATCTTATTATTCCAGAAGGTGGACAAAACCACGTAGCTATAGACTTAATGGCTACAAAAATTCAAACAGTCCTTAATGAAACGCAAGATCATTTCAATTGAGAAAATAGTTGAAAACCTTCCAGAAATCTGGCATAGTTTTCAATAGTAGTTCTAGAATAAAGAGTCCTCGTGTAAAGTATAGTAATTCATTAATGAGCATACGCTGGTATCGCTCATTTCGTATATGGGGAAACATCAATTTTTTGATGGATTAAAGGAGTGTTCAAAGAAGATGGCAGAAGAAAAAAACTTTTACATGACAGAAGAAGGAAAACAAAAGCTCGAAGACGAACTGCATCACTTAAAAACAGAGCGTCGTAAAGAAGTAGTAGAGCGCATTAAAATTGCACGCGGCTTTGGAGATCTTTCTGAGAACTCTGAGTATGATGCGGCTAAAGATGAACAAGCATTTGTGGAAGCCCGCATTACTCAAGTCGAAAATATGATTAGAAATGCCGTTATTATTGAAAATGATAATGACAATCCGGATACAGTAAGCTTAGGTAAATCTGTTACCTTTCAAGAACTTCCTGATGGAGAAGAAGAGACTTATACAATTGTAGGAAGTGCGGAAGCTGATCCATTTGAAGGGAAAATCTCTAATGATTCACCTATGGCTCAAAGTCTCATTGGACATGTAGTGGGGGACAAGGTCTCTGTAGCTACTCCAGGTGGAGATATTGATGTTAAGATTGTTACTGTAGAATAATAATATTTATAAAAAAAGACAGGGGCTTCCCTGTCTTTTTTTTATTATAGGTTTGTTTAATAATACTACTATTGGTTACTGTTGGTTTTTAAGAGGCTTATTACGCAATAGGGCCGGTTAGTTGAAGACTCAGTTTCGAGACATCTTTGGTCCGTTACGATATGAGGAGGGTGCTGGTGGGGAAATAACTCGTCTTGTTCCATCACCCCGATAGACACTCGAGACATAAGCCGTTCATCAACGGACGGCAAGACCACCGTCCTTTTGATGCTCGGCTTATGCTGTTCGTGTCTATCGGGGTGATTCCACATTTGGACACTTACCTATGGGGGAACGGTGAGCTTCCTCGCTCGTTTCACTCCCTGCGGGATCTCACCTAGTTCCTTCTCCCGTGGGAGTCTCGCCATTTCCCCACCATTTAATAGGGCGAACGGACCCTTCGGAAGGAGAGTGTACTCTCCTCCTTAACCTGCCTGAAATGCTTATATAACAGGCTATCCCGCATCGTTCCAGCATGAATAAGGTATACGCCCATGTGGTCATTTCTTCTCAAGCTGGGGAAAGGTGAAGCCAATTCGAGTTTCTCATTCGGCATAGTCCGTAGGGGAACGGGGAGACTCCTGTGGGATAAACATGATCGGTGAGACCCCGGAAAGCTTTAGCTTGAGGAGGCTCAGCACATGCCCACGGAAAGCGAGTCGTTCCCCGCAGGACCTAACTCTTTCACGAGATATCTCGAAACTGAGTCTTCAACACACGGGAGCTTTTCGGTAAGATTATCATTGAGATTTAGCAAAGCCTGTAATCTAAGAAATTCCCCGGGAAATGGAAAAAAGGATGAAAGTGTTGGTCACCGCGACCTATTGTTGTATAATTAACAACGAATTCAAAGGAGGAGACTTTAATGGCTGATAAACATACCGAAGGATCTAGGGCTCATCGTTTTGAAAAGAAACGAAAGAGTACTATTCTTATGAATTGGTTAGTAGGTGCTGGCAGTGCATTATTGATTGTTTTCATAGCTATGATGGCTTTTGGGGGAGATGATCAACCAAGTAATGCCAAAGGTTCTGATGAGGAAAAAGCAGTCTTAAATAGTGAATCGGATCAGGAAGAGAACTCAGAAGAGGATAAAAACAATAATGGTTCGACAAATGATCAGACAAATAAACAAGATTCAGAGCAGGATGAATCAAATGGATCTGATCCGAATAGCAGTTCAAATTCTGATGATGAAGACAATCCTAGTAATGAAGAGAGTTCTGAAGATGAATCTTCTGATGAGGAACAGGACAAGGATGCTTCTGAAGAGGAAAACGATGTAGTGATTGAAGAAAGTGATAAAGAAAATGTAGCGAAAATTGTTAAGAAAGATTGGCAGCCTGTTCCTACAGAGATGAATACAAGCGGGAATCATACTATTTCTTACAATGAAAACTCTCAAGATTGGAATGAACTTATTAAAGCTGTCAGTAAGGCTACAGGTCTTTCTAAAGAAAATATGATCACCTGGTGGATTGGGAATGGAGGTAGTCCCCAAAAAGCTGAAGCAACGGTTTCGAACAAAGAAAAGACCGAGCATTACCGTGTATTTATTCAATGGGTAGATGGAGAAGGATATAAGCCTGTTAAATTAGAAGTGTTGGAAGAAAAAGAAGTGAATCGCTAAGGAAAAGGGAGAGAGAAAAATGGCAATTGGTATTATCGGAGCAATGGATGAAGAAATCGAAAAGCTTCAAACAGAGATGCAGAACACAAACAGAGAAGTAGTTGCGGGAAGTCTTTTTATTCATGGTATTCTCTGTGGAAAAGAAGTGGTCCTCTTAAAATCAGGAATAGGAAAAGTGAATGCAGCAGTTGCAACTAGCATTCTGCACGAGCGTTACGATGTTGAAGCTGTAATTAATACGGGCTCGGCAGGAGGTTTTGCTGAGCATTTAGAAGTAGGGGATATTGTGATATCTGAAGCGGTTACTTATCATGATGTGGACGTCACGGCCTTCTCTTATGAGTATGGACAAGTTCCGGATATGCCTGCTCGCTATCAAGCGGATGAAAAGCTTGTAAAACAAGCGTTGGAAGCGGTGGAGCAAACAGATGCGGTCTCGGCAAAGGGACTGATTGCTACGGGAGATACTTTCATGCAAGAAGAAAGTAAAGTCCAGTTCGTACGCAATAAGTTTCCGCAGATGGTGGCTGCAGAAATGGAGGCCGCAGCAATTGGGCAGGTTTGCTACAGATACGGGACGCCATTTGTTGTAATCCGTGCCTTGTCAGATATAGCAGGCAAGGAATCCTCCGTTTCTTTCGAACAATTCTTACCAAAAGCTGCCGAAAATGCGGCAGCTATGATAATGGCTATGGTTACTCATTATGAATAGATAATATTACCATCTCCACTGCAGGGTCAATATGTTACAATAATAGCCGTGCAGGAGGTGATCTATCCATGAAATCAACGGAATGGATGGAAAAGAAAATCTCAGATTACAAACGCTTTATTATGACTCTATTAATATTAATCAGTTATTTATATATAGGCACCTTAATTAGTATTTTTGAATATCACACTACCATTCACTATTTTCTATACCCAGTTATAGGGGCCGGATTGATTTACGCTTTTCTATTAATTAAAAAAATTAAAAAGCTGCAGCAGATTTTAACAAGTGAATAGCCTTACTAAAGCCACTGACCATTAATCGTTCAGTGGCTTCTTTTATATCTTCTTTCCTTGCTTGCTTTGCTTGTAAAATTCATGGAAGATCTTCATCAACGCTCTTTTTTCAATTCGTGATACATAACTTCTAGAAATTCCGAGTTCTTTCGCTATTTCTCTTTGTGTCTTTTCTTCGGTTTGGTTCAGTCCATACCGAAAGATAATAACTTCTTTCTCGCGTTCATCTAATATAGTAATAAAGTCTTTTATTTTTTCAAGCTCCATGTGGAGCTGAATTTCTTCCACTATGTCTTTAACATCTGCTTGCAATATATCCAATAGATTAAGTTCATTTCCTTCTTTGTCATGACCAATTGGATCTTGAAGGGAGACATCTTTATTCATTTTTTTAGTGGATCTAAGGTGCATCAATATTTCATTTTCAATACATCGTGCTGCATAGGTGGCTAGTTTTGTACCTTTACCTGTAGAGTAACTTTCGATTCCCTTAATTAGCCCGATCGTTCCAATGGAAATTAAGTCTTCAAAGTCTTCTTTTGTATTTTCAAATTTTTTCACAATATGGGCTACCAGCCTCAGGTTATGTTCGATAAGTATATTTCTCGCCTCGTGACTTCCTTCTTGCATTAATTTAAGCTGCTTAGCTTCTTCTTCAGAGGAAAGGGGGTTGGGGAAGGCCTGATTCTTGACATAAGACATAAAGAATAAAGATTCTTTAAAAAAGTAAAGGATGGAAGCGATAATACTGCTCATACGACGCGCACCTCCTCGATATTTAGGCAATTGCCTACAACATATCTATGTGTGAAAAAGGCAGGATGTGCTTGTACAGGAACAAAAAGGCCTGACCCAGTTTTCTCATAAAAAAAAACGAGGCTCCTGTATGAATAGGAGCCTCGTTTTTTATGGGGTGTTTATTTCTCTTCTTGTTCAGCCTGTAAGACTTCATCATAATCATCTTTGACACTGTCTTTCCACAAAGGAACACCGCTTCGGTGAGCTGCTCTAGCTATTACATGTCCTGATACAGGAGCTGTGAGGAGCACAAATAGAATACCTAAGAGAAGCTTTCCGCTCACAATATCATGTTCAATAAACAGAAACAAAAAAGCACCTATCATAATTCCCGATACACCCAGAGTCGAACTTTTAGTAGCGGCGTGTAGTCTCGTATAAACATCAGGTAAGCGAAGAATTCCGATCGAACCTGAAATGATGAAAAAGGTACCTGATAGTAAGAAGAAACAAATGAGGATGTCAAAAATTAAATTAATCCATGTCCCGCTCAATAATAACACCCTTTTCTAAGAATTTCGCTAAGGCAACCGTTCCAATAAATAATAAAATACCGATCAGCAGAATAACATCATTAAATTTGGTGGTTACGAGCAAGACCGCGATGATTCCTGCCAAAGCCATTAAGTTGATGCCAATAATATCAAGGGCCACTGCCCGGTCTGGATTGGTCGGCCCATTAATAGCACGGTACAATAAAATCATAACGGAAACAGAAACTCCCAGGACCGCGATGGTCGCTGAATAGTCGATCAGTTGCTGGGTAACATCTAAAATGTTGTCCATTAGCGAGTCACCTCCATAATAGCTTTTTCAAAGGTTTCCTTAATTTCGTTAATGGACTGTTCGACGTCCGGGATGTCCATAGCGTGTACATAAATTTTTGTGTGGTCGTCACTGACAGCTATGGATAGAGTACCAGGTGTCAAAGTAATTAAATTGGCTAGCAAAGTTATTTCAAAATTACTTTTTAAATCTATAGGAAGGGCGAATATTCCTGGTTCTATATCCAGTTTTGGTTTGTAGACAACTTTTACGATATCGATGTTTGAAAGGACAAGCTCTCTTATGAATAAAAGCATCAATTTGATAAAATTCCATACACGGTGCATGTAGAACGAGTCCGGAATGAATCTCCTGAGAATAAATAAGAGACCGATCCCTAGGAGATACCCGACAAGGAAGGTGGAAAATTGATAGCTTTCACTGAGAAACATCCACATGATCGCAATAATAATGTTTAAGACGATTTGAAAAGGCATCAGCTACTACTCCTTTAATACAGAATCAATGTAGAGTTGCGGATCCATTAAGTACTTGGAAATGGATTCAATGGATGGATAGAACCACTCAGCACCGACCCCAAGTAACACGGAAAAGGTTAAAAGCAATCCTATCGGCCAGGCCATCATTTTGCCTTTATGTTCTCTTTCAGGCATTGGAATTTCAGTTTTCTCTCCCCAGAATCCACGAACGAATATACGAATCATAGAGAATAGAATAAGAAGGCTCGTTACAAGCCCGACTATGACAATCAAGATTTCTTCCTCTTCCAGACCGCCTCTGAGCAGAAGCAGTTTACCAATAAAACCGCTGAAGGGAGGAATCCCTGCAAGTACCAGGGAAGCAATAAAGAACAACCATCCTAGAACAGGATAATGGTGAATAAGTCCACCCATTTTTCTTAAATCTGAAGTTCCCGCTACATAAGCTACAGCTCCAACTAGCAGGAAGAGGACACCTTTGATAATCATATCATGGACCAGATAGTAGATGGTGCCGCTAATGGATACTTCTGTAAAGATTCCTATACCCATCAGCATAAAACCTACAGCCGGGATTATATTATAAGCCACGACCAGTTTAATATTGTTTGTAGATAAAGCTCCCACAACTCCAAAAATCATGGTTAGTGCCGCCAGGTAAATGAATAGTGTGTGCGTCAGCTGCACTTCCTGGTTGAAGATCAGAGTGAAGATCCTCAAAATCGAATAAATTCCTACCTTAGTTAATAAAGCACCAAATAGTGCTGATACGACAGGATTAGGTGAAATATAAGGTCTTGGAAGCCAATAGTACAAAGGAAAAACAGCCGCTTTTGTTGCAAATACGAAAAAGAACATGATGGCTATAGTTGTAAGAATACCTTGTTGTTCCACCTCTTGCACTCGTTCAGCAACTTGTGCCATATTCACCGTTCCTACCACTGAATACAAAAAAGCAATAGTCGTGACAAAGAGCATCGAGGAAAATAGATTAATTAAAACATATTTAATGGATTCTCTAAGTTGAGCTTTTCCATTTCCCAAAACGATCAAGCCGTAAGATGCCATTAACAGTACCTCAAAGAACACGAACAGGTTGAATAAGTCACCTGTCAGGAACGCACCGCTAACACCGGCAATCAGCATAAAGAAGAAGCTGTAAAAGTAAAAGGCTTCCTGCTCCTTAGAAAGGGACTTTGGAGCATAAAATACACACGCTGTGGCTACAAGGTTAGAGGTGAAAACCAGCGTCATGGAAAGTAGATCACCAACCAGAATGATGCCGTAAGGAGCGGCCCAGTCGCCCGTTTCCAGAATGATGGCTCCATTCTGCAGCACGTAAAGAAATATTCCTCCAACAACCAGCAAGTTGACCACAGTGAAGATTTGGGAAAGTTTTCTTACGATAGTTGTTCTTTTGTGAATGAAGGCCATTATAATTCCAGCAATTAGCGGTAATATAATGGGCAATACTGTTAAATTACTCATAATCCGTACCTCTCATTTGTTCCATATTATCCGTGCCATTAATTTTAGAAGTTCTGTAAGCCAGCACGAGCAGTAAACTTGTTACACCAAAACTGATAACAATAGACGTTAAGATTAAGGCTTGAGGAAGGGGGTCTGTGTACTTTTCCACTCCCTCAGAAAGAATTGGAGGGGCTCCCGTCTTTAATTCGCCCATCGTTAAGATAAACAAGTGGGCACCATGGGAGATAAGCCCCGTGCCAATGACAATCCGTAACAATTGCTTTTGAAGGAGGTTATAAATACCTGTGGTAAATAAGATACCCGCGAGTATCGCCATGATGATTTCCATTTGCTATTCCTCCTCCTCTTCTTTACCTCTTAAACGAACCAGACCGTAAATCGCCATAGCTGCAATTCCAAGAACAACGATTTCAAATAACGTATCTAATCCACGAAAGTCTACAAGGATTACGTTTACTACATTATCGCCTCCACCCAGAGAATGAGACTTTTCAAGGAAATAACTTGCGATTGATTCAAAGTATTTAGAACTATGGGCGGAAATAGCGACCATGGTCATTAATGCCCCAAAGCCTATAGAAATGATCAGATTCAACGTTCGTGTACTAGCTGATTCCTGTTTTTTCCTCATTCTTGGAAGGTGGTAGAAAGCAAGTAAGAACAAGGCTACCGTAACAGTTTCTATAATTAATTGAGTTAAGGCTAAATCAGGAGCTCTGTATAGAACGAATAACATAGATAGACCGTAACCTACCACTCCTAATATGAGAATCGCAGCTATTCGGTTATTTGTAATAATCGTTCCTACGGCTGCACATACCATAAGTACGGCCACAAAAATTTCAGGCAAAGTAATCTCTGCTAAATTGCTTGTATTAACCGTAAATCCACCAGTAATTGCCATAAAAGCAAAAGTTACGACGAGAATGGCGGCAAGTACTAGACGCACATAACGACTTAGAGAGCCATTCATATACCCTTTAGTTAGTATGGATGAATAAGACTCAAGGCGGTCGACCATTCCATCGTAGACTTTATTGAAACTCAAGCGGCCGGGCAGGTAGTTATAGACAGGCTGCCAGACCTTACGCGAAAGAACTAAAACGGTTCCTAAAAATACGACCGTTAAAGACATAATGAGTGGTGCTTTAATTCCGTGCCAAAATTTAATGTGATGTTCGTGAATTTCCATTCCTTTTACTGCACTAGCAGCATGCTCTATAAAAGGTTGATTGATCAAGTGGGGGAATAGACCGATAACAACAACCGCAGCCACTAGAATAATAGGTGATAATAGCATGCCCCACGGAGCTTCATGTGGTTTTTTCGGTAATTGTTCAACGTTTGATTTACCACGGAAGCTGCTGAAGAAAAAATACATAGAGTAAACAAACGTAAAGATACTTCCAAAAACAGCTAAATAAGGAATGATAGACCTCAGAAAACCGGCAATGCCTTCTCCAGAAACCTCTAAATGTAAGGAAGCATCAAAGAAGAGCTCCTTACTGTAGAAACCGTTCAAGAAGGGCAGAGGTACCCCAGCCATTGAAAATGAGGCTAACAAAGCTACGGTAGCCGTAATAGGTAGAAACGTCATTAATCCGCCGAGTTTACGAATGTCGCGTGTTCCGGTTTCATGATCCACAATACCTGCGACCATGAACAAGCTGCCTTTAAAGGTAGCGTGGTTTAAAATATGGAAAACTGCCGCAAATACCGCGATTTCAGTACCAAATCCAAGCATAGCCATGATCATACCCAATTGGCTTATTGTGGAAAAAGCGAGGATGGCTTTCAAATCGGTCTGTCGGACAGCCATATATGATCCCCAGCAAAGGGTGATGATGCCGACAGTGGATACAATAATAAAAAACCACTCACTTGAGGACAGCATCGGAGAATAGCGAGCGACCAGGTAGATCCCAGCTTTTACCATGGTAGCGGAGTGGAGATACGCACTGACCGGGGTTGGAGCTTCCATTGCATCAGGTAACCAGATATGAAATGGAAACTGAGCTGACTTTGTGAAGGCTCCTAATAGAATAAGTCCCAAAATTAATGGGAAGAACTCGCTATTCAAGATTAATTGTTGTTGGTCGATCATACCTTGAATGCTTGTTGATTTTGTCAGTACACTCATAAAAATAAGTCCGCCAAGTAAACTGAGTCCGCCAAATACGGTAATAAGCATGGACTTTAACGCACCATACCGGGATTCTTGCTTAAAATTCCAAAAACCAATCAGCAAAAAGGAGGATAATGAAGTGAACTCCCAAAAACTGTATAGAACGAACACATTATCGGAAAGAACTACTCCAAGCATAGAACCCATAAATATTAAAAAGTATACATAAAAATGTCCCAGTTGCTCTGATTTATGTAGATAGTAAATCGAGTAAAAGGCAACTAGGGCACCAATCCCGCTTATTAATAACACAAACAATAAACTGAGACCATCTAGATAAAATACTACGTTCATATCTAATGAAGGTATCCAAGAATACTCTCTTGTTAAGGGTTCAAACCCTGTCCCAATAAAACGTACAAAATAAATGAAGATGATCGCGGGAATCATGGTGACGAAAATCCCCGGATGAAATTTATCTTTCCATTTACTTATAAATGGAATTGCAATTGCAAAGATAAAAGGCAATAATACTACCAGCAGCATCTTGGCTGTTCCTCCCTCAACAAAAATTCTTTAATATAGAACAATCTTTCTCAATCGTACTGTTCATTTAATTGTAATCAAAAGCAGGGGCATTATTCAACTCTAGCCTTCTGGACAACGCACATTTGATGCATCATTTAGTATTCCCTATTAAATAAGAAGAGACACCACAAATTAAAGAGATAAAATTTTTATAAAAAAACTCGCTGATTACAAATCAGCGAGTTTTTTAAGGGAGAAAAATTCTATAGAATGGAAATTGCAGAAAGTTAACCGACCTGGATGGCTAAATTATCCATATTAATAGATCTGGCTATGAGTTCTTCTCTCATTTGAAGAATGAAGTCTTCAGAAAGATTCAGTTCAATTGCTTTGTGGTAAGATTGTATTAACAGGGAATCAGATAATTGTTTAATACCTCTGTCACTCATGTGACAGCCACCTCCTGAGTGTTCGAAATGAACGTTTCGAGTAATGTATTCTTACCTTACCATGAGCTGAAATTCCCTACAATATGGCAGTTATCTACAAGTAAATGTAGATAACTTTCTCATTTTTAACGAATGAATTAGAGATGCCATAGGAAGTCGGGTGTGGAAATTGTGTATAAACTTATCCACAGGACAGAAGTGTCGGGAATTGTCGAACGATTTACGTTCTAGTTCAAGCATTTAAATTCGTTTTTGAAACATGAAGTTTTTTTGTATATGATGTATAAGGAGAATTTGCCTGTGTTTATGAGATGGAGTGAAAGAAATGTTGAATAAATTTTTACCGAATGAGCACGTACCTAGCATTTTTGATATAGATCCCTATGAACTGAAAAACAAAGGAGTTAAAGGGATTATTACTGACCTTGATAATACGCTGGTTGCATGGAATGTTGAAGATGCAACAGAAGAAATCAAGGATTGGTTTCAAAAAATGAATGATCATGGGATCCAGGTGACGATTGTCTCTAATAATAAAGAAGCACGAGTTAAACTATTCTCTCAGCCGTTAAATGCAACATTTATTTATAGTGCCAGAAAACCTTTAGCTAAGGCATTTAAGAAAGCTAGGAAACAAATGAAGCTTAGAAAAGATGAAGTCGTAGTAGTCGGAGATCAGCTTCTTACGGACGTATTGGGCGGGAATATGGCTGGTTACCATACTATCCTCGTTGTTCCGATCGTAGAAACGGATGGCCTGCTGACGAAATTTAATCGACAAATTGAGCGGAGAATACTAAATTGGATGAGAAGAAAAGGGAAAATTACTTGGGACAGGAGTGATCGTTGATGAACGAAATATATTGTCAGGGGTGCGGAGCGGAGATTCAGACCACGCATCCAGAGCAGCCCGGGTACGCCCCGCCTTCAGCTTTAGAACGGGAAGATGTAATTTGCAAACGCTGCTTTCGATTGAAGCATTATAATGAGGTGCAGGATGTTCCTTATAATGCTGACGATTTTTTAGAGATGCTTCATCAGATTAGTGATACTAAAGGGTTAATTATCCAACTGGTAGATATTTTTGATTTCAATGGAAGTTTTATTTCAGGCTTAAAACGTTTGACAGGTAATAATCCTGTCATCCTTGTAGGAAATAAAATGGATGTTCTTCCTAAGTCTGTAAACCACGAAAAGGTTAAGCACTGGCTGAAACGATCAGCAAAAGAGCAAGGGCTTATTGTGGAAGATGTATTTCTCATCTCGGCTGAAAAAAATCAAGGAATCACAGAACTCTCCCAGGCTATGGATCAATACCGAAAAGGTGGAGACGTTTACGTAGTAGGAACAACAAACGTAGGTAAATCCACTTTTATTAATACGTTGATTTCAAATACTTCGGGAGAGAAGGATGCCATTACTACTTCTTACTTCCCGGGTACCACCCTTGGTTTTATAGATATTCCATTAGATGAGAATAGTTCTTTATTTGATACACCAGGAGTTATCCAGCGCCATCAAATGGCTCATTATGTATCAGAACAGGATTTAAAAGTCATTACTCCTAGAAGAGAAGTGAAACCGAAAATTTATCAGCTGAATGAAGCTCAAACGCTATATTTTGGTGGGCTTGCAAGGCTGGATTTTGAAAGTGGCTCTCGCACCTCGTTTGTATGTTATTTTTCAAACGAGCTCCACATTCACCGAACAAAATTAGAGAAAGCTGATGATCTATATCAGAATCATCTTGGAGAACTACTTGTTCCCCCAGACATCCGTACGATGGAAAAATTACCGCCGCTTAAAAAACAAACGTTCAGAATTAAAGAAGATAAAACAGACATTGTGTTTTCCGGTCTGGGCTGGATTACAGTTCCTGAAGGGCATATAAATGTAACCGTCCACGTCCCTGAAGGTGTTAGAGTGTCTTTACGTGAATCGTTAATATAGGAGGGGAACTATTGCTTAGACTTGGTTTAATTGGTCATCCAGTTGGTCATTCATTATCTCCTTGGATCCATGAACGGCTTATGGAGCATGAAGGACTGGAAGGTACCTATGAGTTATTTGATATTGATCCGGATACGTTCGATCATCAAATTCATGAATTAAAAGATAAGGGCTTAGATGGTTTTAATATCACCGTCCCGTATAAAGAAAAGATTATTCCTTACCTTGATGAAGTCGACAGCAGTGCGCTTGAACTAGGGGCTGTGAACACAGTTAAAAACACGGCGCGCGGATGGATAGGGTACAATACAGACGGCATAGGATTCGCTGTCTCTGTCAGAAATAGATATCCTGAGTTATTTTATAATCAACAGCGCGTTCTTATTATTGGGAGCGGGGGGGCTTCTAGGGGCATTTATCACGCCCTTTTAGAAGCAGGACTGTCTAAAATTGATATTGCGAATCGCACAATTGAAAAGGCAGAAGAGGTTATAAACAGTGCTTCCACAAACAGTGAATCAAAAGCATTGTCTTTAGAAAAGGCCGTAGAACATTTAAACGACTATGGTTTGATTGTACAGACAACAGTAGTCGGTATGAGTCCAAATGATAATACTGCCATCATTCCTCTCCATAATTTGAAAGAGGGGACAGTAGTCAGTGATATTGTATATCGGCCGCTTGAAACCCGTTTTCTACAAGAAGCTAAAACCAGAGGAGCTAAGCTTCATTTTGGACATGAAATGCTTCTGCAACAAGCGGTGTATGCTTTTCATATTTGGACGGACACCAACCCGGACGCTTCCTTATTATTGGAAGGTTTCGAAAAAAAACTGAAAGGGGTATAGAATGTTAACAAGTAAACAAAAAAAGCATTTGCGTGCTGAATCTCACCATGTACAACCCATTTTTCAAGTAGGAAAAGCAGGCGTAAATGAAAATATGACTACACAAATTGAAGAAGCGCTTGAAAAAAGAGAACTGATTAAGGTGAGTATCCTGCAAAATTGTTTTGAAGATAACAATGAGGTAGCTGATCAAATAGCCAAGTCTACAGGGGCGCACATTGTTCAGGTTATCGGTAACACTATTATTCTTTATAAAGAATCGAAAGAAAACAAACAAATTGAGCTGCCGTAAAGGAGTTCTAATATGAAACGAATCGGCATTCTGGGTGGAACCTTTGATCCTCCTCATCAAGGACACTTGATTATGGCAGAATTTACACGCTGCGAAATGGAACTGGATGAAATATGGTTTTTGCCTTCCCATATTCCCCCGCATAAACAAAAAGCTGCGGTTTCAGCTGAAGCCCGGCTGTCCATGGTGGAAAAGGCTGTTGAAGATCATCCACATTTCAAAGTATGTAATGCAGAGTTGACTAGAAAAGGGACGTCTTATACGGTAGATACGATGAAGTATTTAATGGAACAATTCAAAGATCATAACTTTTTCTTTATTATCGGTGGAGATATGGTAGAGCATCTGCCTAAATGGGATAGGATCGATGAATTAAACTCTATGGTTGAGTTTGTAGGAATAAAGCGGCCCGGTTACGACTGGAATCCCCCGCTGCCTGTCCACCAGGTGGAGATTCCATTAATTGATATTTCTTCTTCTCACATCAGAAGCAGACTGAGTTCTTTGAAAAGTGTAAGATATCTCGTTCCTGAATCTGTAAACCTTTATATAAAGGAGCATCAATTATATGCAGCTGACTCGAAATGAAGCATTAGATTATGTAAGACCCGCTTTAAAGAAATCCAGATATGAACATACTATACGTGTAACGGATGAAGCCGTTGCACTGGCTGAACGTTTTGGAGCAGATGTGAAGAAAGCTGAATTGGCTGCAGCTTTGCATGATTATGCGAAGTACAAACCTTTGGATGAAATGAAGCGTTGGATTGAGCAAGAGCGCAGACTTCCCAAAGATTTACTCGACTACCATCACGAATTATGGCATGGACCTGTAGGAGCGTACATGCTCGAAAAGGAAATAGGCCTTGAAGATTCAGAAATTATTTCAGCTATTGCTTGCCACACTACGGGTAAAAAGCACATGAGTGTGTTAGATAAAGTTGTATTTTTAGCGGATTATATTGAACCTGGAAGAGATTTTCCCGGCGTGGAAGAAGTAAGGGATAAATCCCTTACAAGCTTAGATCAGGCTTGTCTGCTTGCATTAAAAAATACAGCAGTTTTTTTAATAAATAAGGAAAGAACCGTTTATCCGGATACGTTTCATGCATATAATGATTTAATATAGAGTTTTTGTAAAAGAGACAAAGATGAAATAGGGAGGAACAGAATGGAAAGTAAAGAATTAGTAACTATAGCCGCACAGGCATGCGATGAGAAAAGAGCCACAGATATTGTGGTGTTAGATATGTCGGATGTATCCTTAATTGCCGACTATTTTTTGATATGTGAAGGCTCTAACGAGCGTCAGGTGCAGGCGATAGCTAGAGAGTTAAAGAACCAAGCCGAAGAAAATGGCATCGATGTCAAAAGGATGGAAGGATTTGAACAGGCTCGATGGATTCTTGTAGATCTAAACGACGTTATCTGTCATATATTCCATAAAGATGAACGTCACTATTATAATCTCGAAAGACTTTGGGGAGATGCTTCTACAGTAGCTCTCGAGGGGTTAGAAGGCTGAAGGCATGAGCTATCAACAAATGGCTCAGGTATATGATCGGCTGATGAAGGATGCACCTTACGATCATTGGGTTGACTTTACGAACAAAATGATTGATCGTTTTCTTCCGAATGCTCAGTCTATAGTAGATGCTGGCTGTGGCACTGGGGAAGTAACACATCGGCTAAATGAAGAAGGTTATCTCCTCACAGGTGTTGATTTGTCTGAAGATATGCTGGCAGTCGCTCATCAGAAGAATTCATCCGCTAAAATTCAGTGGCTTCAACAGGACATAACTGATTTAGCCGGTCTAAAAGATGTGGAATGTGTCATTAGCTATTGTGATGTTATGAATTATTTGTCAGATCACAAAGATGTAATCCGAGCGTTTCGCAGTATATATGAATCACTTTCTCCTTCAGGTTTATTTATTTTCGATGTGCATTCTATTGATCATATTCAAAATAATATGATCGGTTCAACCTTTGCTGAGGTTTATGATGATTTATCTTATATTTGGTTCTGTGACCAGGATGAAATTGAAAATCGAATGGTACATGACCTAACATTTTTCGTGCAAAATGGTCCTAATTACGAAAGATTTGACGAACAGCATGTTCAACAAGGTTACTCACCTGAACAATTAAGTGAGTGGCTGATGCAGACGGGCTTCAAAATCCAGTTAATCAGCTCAGATTTTCAAATGGAATTCTTGGACAGCGGAGAGCGAATATTTTTTGTCTGTCAAAAAAACTAGCGTATGAAAAGGAGTGCGTAAAATACGTACTCCTTTTTTTGTTTTTATAGAGGATTTACGATTTTTATGTCGTATTATACTATTTAGGTTATGATTAAAGATCAATCTCAATCTTATCTTCCTTGTGCTTGTTTTGTGTTGCCTTAAACATCTCCTGAAAAAGAGAGCCAATGTGTGCTTCAAGTGCTTTCAAACCTTCACCTGTCACTCCGCCTTTAACTGTTACTTTCTCCATTAACTCATCAAGCGTGAAGATCTCCTTTGATAATAAACTTCCTAATCCAATCATCATATTTTCCGTAAGTTCGGTAGCTTTCTTCTCAGAGATCCCCGTTACCTCACCGGCAGCCTCAATCCAATTTTTCAATAAAAAACTGATGAAAGCTGGTCCGCAGGAGACCATATCCGAAGCCACCCGTATGTGGTCTTCGTCAATGGCAGACGGTTTTGAAATATGCTCAAATGTATTAAGCAGAGTTTGTTTTACAGAGTCTGTAACTCTTGATCCGAATGTAAATAAACTTACGCCAGCGTGAGCATGGTTCGTAATGGAAGGAACAATTCTTGCTACCTGGCAAGAGACTTTGTTTTCCAGATCTTCTACAGAAACCGGACTTGTAATGGATACAAGACACTGATGCAGAGTTAACTCATTTTTTATCTCATTCAAGACTTGGCTGTAGTGATGCGGCTTAACACATAAGAAAAGAATATCACTTTTTTTTGCAACTTCCTCTAAATTCTCAGCAACGGTAAGATCAGCTTCGTCCTTTTGTAAATCTAAAGCTTTTTGTGCTGTGCGGTTGTATATAATAAGATCACTTGCGCGCACTGCTCCACTCTTCACCAAGGAAGTTATGAGCATACTCCCCATGTTACCAGTACCGATGATTCCCCATTTCATTGGAATCCCCTCCTTAGGTAGTTACCTAATTATTTTTATTCTAATGAATTCTAATTATGAAAGGGCGGTTTTATTTACATGAGCTTATTGCGGCGTTATATTTGGATAATATTGGTGGTGGTAGCGGCCATACTATTAATTTTATTTAATAACCCTGCTAAAGAAAAGAATTCTGTAACAGTAGAAAAGTCCGAGAACGTATTGGAGGAGGAGTTTGAAAGTAATTCTTCAGAAGTTGTAGTGGATGTGAAAGGAGAAGTCGTCAACCCTGGGGTTTATTCGGTAGAATCAGGACTAAGAGTAGATGGTGTGATTAAAATGGCCGGGGGTTTGACTGCTGAAGCTGATCCTTCCAGTGTTAATCTCGCTCAAAAATTACAGGATGAGATGGTCATTTCTGTTCTGGCTTTACCTTCTGTCTCAAATGAAGAAGCCGGAGAAAATAATGAATTACTTGCAATCAATCAGGCTACTCTGGAAGAAATTGAAAGCCTGAATGGAATTGGACCCTCTAAAGCAGCAGCTATCCTTCAATATCGAGAGGAAAATGGACCGTTTAAATCCTCTAAAGATTTATTAAAGGTATCTGGTATTGGTGAGAAAACCCTTGAAAACCTGGAGGAATATATTCGAATACCGTAAAGGAGTGGCTCTGTTTGACGAAAAAAAAAGTGGAGGGTACACTGATAAAAAATCTACAGGGGGCTACATAGTGGAAAGAATTTCGTGGAATCAGTATTTTATGGCTCAAAGTCATCTTTTGAAATCAAGAAGTACGTGTGAGCGGTTGGCCGTTGGAGCTATCATTGTAAGAGAGAAACGGATGATTGCCGGTGGATATAATGGAAGCGTCTCCGGAGGTGTTCATTGCATCGATGAAGGATGTTATGTGATTGATGGACATTGTGTCCGTACGATTCATGCAGAAATGAACGCGCTGCTTCAGTGTGCGAAATTCGGTGTTGCAGCTGAAGGCTCAGAAATTTATGTTACTCATTTTCCCTGTCTGCATTGTACAAAAGCTATTATCCAGGCTGGGATAAAAGCTGTATATTACAGTGAAGATTACAAAAACCACCCATATGCGATTGAATTATTAGAACAGGCAGGTGTTACCGCGGAGAAAGTTCCGCTTCAAACGGACCCTGTTCATTATGAACAACAAAAGCTTGTGGAGGAATTGATTGATAAGCTTGAAGATCATCATGATCCTGATGTCGAGAGCGTCAAAAAGAAAGCTGGGAATTTATTTCAGCTGATGGAAAAGAAATGATCGGAAAAGGAAGGTGGCATATCCCCGTCACAGCTTTTGTTTTGGGCGGGGTACTTGTCCGATTATCAGGAGTACCGTTCTGGTTACTGGCCAGTATAGTGATCGGATGGATATTTTTCATAAGGCAAGCCTGGTCCTATATTGTTGTCCTTATCTGTTTTTGTCTGTTTGGTTACTATTATTTGTCCCCTCTGACACCCGCCACCACTAAACCAGGTCCAACAGGGCTGCTATCAGCAACTATCTCCTCAGATGTGAAAGAAACCCCTCAAACTATTCAAATGGAAGTTACATTGCAGGATTCACAAGAGAAAGCAATGGTGATTCTTTTCAATAATCAAATGGAATCAGGGACTCGTCCGCAAAGCTGGCACCATGGAGCGGTCTGCAGTCTGGAAGGCAGTAGAGAAGAGATAGACAAGGCAACGAATCCGGGGCAGTTTAATTACCAGGCGTTTTTAGCTAATCAAGAAATATACTCTCAAATTGAAATCGAAGGTACTGATGGATTATCATGCAATGATCGATCTCTCTTTAGTTATGTCTATGAATGGCGCAATAACCTGATGGTGCACGTGGAGAACGTGTTGGATACACAGGCTTACCCCTGGGTGGCAGCGCTTATTTTTGGTGAATCGAAGCACCTTAAGGAATCGACCATAGAATGGTTCAGAGATTTTAATCTGTCCCATATCCTTGCCATATCAGGTCTTCATGTTGGATTAACCATTGGAAGCTTATACTTACTTATTTATCGCACAGGTCTTGGAACAATTGAGCAGGCGAGATTACTTGTCATTCTCATGCTGCCGGGCTATTGTTTTTTAGCTGGAGCAGCTCCTTCTGTGGTGCGGGCTTCACTAATGGCATTCCTTATACTGATTTTCAGAAAGATACATGTAAGAATTCCAATAACAGATCTTTTATCCCTTGTAGCTATAAGTTTATTGTTATTGTCTCCTGGTTACTTCACTAATATTGGATTTCAGTTTTCGTTTTTAGTTACCATGAGTTTAATTTATTCCCTCCCCATTATTGAAAGATCTCCATTTATACTTGTCCAGTCAGCTTACATTAGCCTAATCAGTCAATTGTCTATACTTCCTATTCAACTTTCCTATTTCTACGAATTTAATCCCCTTTCACTATTTGCCAATCTGTTTATAGTTCCGTACTTCTCATTTATTGTCATCCCGCTGCTCTTATTTTTATTCTGCATTTGTCTGACCATTCCCGAAGTTGCATATTGGCTCTCTAAAATAATCATTTACCCCCACGAAAAAATTCTTCACACTCTTCAGAATATAAGTACTCCCTTTAATATTCAATGGATAGTAGGAGAACTGGAACCCTTGTATATTGTTTTGTATCTTTTCGGCTTTGGATTCATGATGAAGAAGTGGGTAGAAGGACGTTTGTTCAGTACTTTTACAGCCGGGGTAATTGCTGTATGTGTACTTCTATTCTATAGTTTACTTCCTTATTTTTCGCACAGTGGCAAAGTTACAATGCTGGATATTGGACAGGGGGATTGCTTTGTAGTGGAACTTCCTTATCGGAGAGGGGTAATGATAGTGGATGCGGGCGGTCCGCCTGTTTTTAGCAAGGATAAAAATAAAACAGTTGAACAGATTATTGCCCCTTACTTGAAATCACGCGGGATACAATCCATTGATGGTATATTTGTTTCGCATAAGGATATAGATCACAGTGGAAGCGTCCAGGCAATGGTTGAAACATTTCGTGTGAGTAAATTATTTGTCAGTGACTATTATGAAGCAGATGAAAAGGGTGTTGAAATTGTCCGTGTAAGACCTGGAGATCGAATTCTTATTGCGAATCATTCCTTTCGTGTGCTTTACCCCAAAGGTGATTCCGGTAACCCTAATGATAACTCTCTGGTTATATGGAGTGAAATCGGAGGGTTAACCTGGTTGTTTACTGGAGATATATCAACTGAAAACGAAGAGGAGTTAATGGAGTCTTATCCAGGGATCCAGGCTGATGTATTAAAAGTGGCCCACCATGGAAGCGATACTTCAAGTTCTGAAGAGTGGGTGGAATGGCTTAAGCCGCGGATTAATCTCATATCAGCTGGTAGAGATAATCGTTATGGACATCCTCATGGAGAAGTAACTCAAAGGCTTGAAAAATATGGAAGTTTGTATGTGACTAAAGATCATGGAGCTGTGCAGTACACTTTCTCTGGTTCATCAGGAACGTTTTCCACCTATCTGCCGTATAATGCGAGCAGAGAATAAAAAAAGACTGCAAATGCAGCCTTTTTGAATTTTGTATTCATTATTGTCCTATAACAGAGAATACAATGCCGATTGCGAAAATAACAAAGAAGAAAACAAATGAGAATACAAACCCTAATCCAGAGTCGATAACGTCATTAGTTTTGGACTGAATATCCTTCTTGAATTCGTTCATTGTGACCCCTCCTATTTCAATTATTAAGTATAAGTCATTATTAAGCAAAAATCTACATTCAACTTTGAGTGATTATAAAAAATTCCCTTTTAGCTTCATTCATTGCCTCAGCTAGCAAGACTTGTCACAGATAATTCTCGATTAGAGGGTCAAACTATATTCAAGAGAGGAACAGCATCGTCCTCTTCAAAAGCTTCCGGGGTTTTTGAAATGACGTTTATATAGATGATTCATACGGCGGCCCTGTGTCTCTATTTTGACAGATATGTAAAACAACCATAAAATAGTGACACTGACCCTCCATTAAGAAGGGGGGGTGCCGCCGTATTTTTTTTAAAAGGAAGGACCTAACTAATGGGGAAAATTAAGCAGTCACAGGTATATTTATTGTATGGAGAAGAATCCTATTTAATCCAAGAGAATAAGAATAAAATCATTCAGCAGACATTAAAAAAAGAAGATCAGGAATTTAATATCTCCCAATTTGATTTGGAGGAAATGCCAATTGAAGAATTGGTAACGGATGCGGAAACTTTTCCTTTTTTAGGTGAAAGAAAAATCGTGATTGGAGAACAGCCTGTATTTTTAAAAGCAAAGCCGGACAAGTTGTCATTTGAGCATGATGTGGATGCGCTTCTACAATATCTCCAGTCTCCCGCTGAATACACCACTTTAATTCTTGTGGCACCATATGAAAAAATAGATGAAAGAAAAAAAATATTCAAGGCTCTAAAGAAGCACGGAGAAATTATTCCATGTCAGCCTGTAAAAGAATGGGATGTTTCTAAGTGGGTGGATACAATTGCTAATGATTTACATATTTCTGTGCCTGAAAGTTTACACGAACTATTTGCTCAGGAAGTGGGAACCAACTTGTTAGCGCTGAGGTCTGAAATGGAAAAGCTTGCATTAAATGTAGGTGAAGGCGGTGTGGTAACAAGAGAACTTGCCGAGCAACTGCTTTCTCACAGTGCGGAAGCTTCTGGCTTAAAATTAGTGGATGCTGTCATGGAAAGAGATTTAGGAAGGGCCATTCGTTTATTTAAGGATTTAGAAAAACTGAACGAAGAACCTATTGCTCTTACAGCACTTCTGGCTTCTCAATTCCGCATTATTAGCCAGGCTAAGGTCTTAAAACAAAAAGGCTATGCGCAAAATCAAATGAGAAATTATATAAAAGCCCATCCATTTGTTATAAAAATGGCACTCAAAAGAGAGAGATACTTTACACTAGAAGAGCTGAACGATATTATGACGGAACTTGCTCAGACAGATCACGCCTTAAAACAAGGGAAGATGGAAAAATCTCTTGCATTTGAAATGATGCTTTATAAGCTGATCCATATCAAACAAAATCAGATGCAATCCTTATCTTAAAAAGAGCCTTCCGAAAACGGAAGGCTCTTTTTCATGAAAAAACGACCCATACACTGGAAGGATCGTTTGTTGGTCATAATTAACGAAAAAAGTATTATAATGCGTTTACTTTTTTAGATAGGCGAGATTTTGTACGGTTCCCATTATTTTTATGAAGGGCACCTCGTTGAACAGCTTTGTCAATTTTCTTAACAGCTGTACTAAGAGCATCTTTCGCACTATCTTTTTCATTACTAGAGACAAGTTTCTCTACACGTTTAACTGCTGTACGCATATCTGATTTAAAAGCTGCATTTAGGTAACGGGCTTCGTCGTTTATGCGTACGCGTTTTTTAGCTGATTTAATATTAGGCATGGTTTCACCTCCTAGGTAAAAACAAAAGACTCATTCATATCGAACAAGAGACATTTTACCAAAGCGGAGGCTTGTTTTCAATAGATTTATCCATTCTCCATGAAGATTTGCATAGTTTTTATGAGTATGGGAGAAGATGGGCATAAGGAGGCGGGTGTTTCATGGAAAATGAAAAAGAATACGTCATACGCACAGATTTGGCTCTTGAAGCTCAGGAAATGAATGTAAAGGATGACCCTGATTCGTCTGATCATGACGGGGTTAAGGTAGAAGAAAATGAAAAAGATGACATAAAAATTACGTACGTTACTGTAGATGATGAAGGAGCAGCCCGTATTGGAAAAAAAGCAGGTCACTACATCACGCTCGAATCACAAGCTATTAGGAAACAAGATACAGACCTTCAAGTAAATTTAGCCAAAACACTCTCAGGACAGCTACGTAAATTGCTACTGGACAGTGGTGTACAGGAAATGGATCGCTGCTTACTTGTAGGACTGGGGAATCACCAGGTAACCCCGGATGCTCTAGGACCGCTGGTTACGGAAAAAGTATTGGTGACCAGTCATTTATTTGAACTTCACCCTGAGACTGTAGCAGAAGGATACCGTCCAGTTTCGGCTGTGACGCCTGGCGTTATGGGAGTAACAGGAATCGAAACAAGTGATATGGTGAATGGGATAATTGAAGAGACGAAACCTGATTTTGTCATCGTCATCGATGCTCTAGCTTCTCGCTCTATAAGCCGTATTAATTCTACCATCCAGTTGTCAGACACAGGAATTCATCCCGGGTCTGGAGTAGGGAATAAACGGAAGGAAATCAGCAAAGAAACTTACGGAATTCCTGTTATTTCAATCGGTGTTCCGACCGTTGTAGATGCGGTAACGATAACAAGTGATACGATTGATTTTTTACTGAAACATTTTGGTAGAGAATGGAACGAAAAAGATCGTCCATCTAATGCATTATCTCCAGCTCTAAATCCTTTTGAAAGAAAAACATTAACGGAGGAAGATTACCCAAACGAAGAGCAGAGTAAAGCTGTCCTTGGAATGTTTGGTCAACTTGGAGAAGCTGAAAAAAAACAGCTGATCAAAGAAGTGCTTACTCCTCTTGGACATAATTTAATGGTAACACCAAAGGAAGTCGACGGTTTTATCAAGGACATGGCCCATGTGATCGCTTCAGGTATAAACGGAGCTCTTCATCCAGGTGTAGAGGATGGGGAAGCTCAGTCTTATTCCCGTTAATAAGGGATTGAATTAAATATAGAAGAGGGTTCTATTAAAATCCTCTCTCTCATACCATTTACTAGATAGAGTTTGGATGAGGAGAGGATTTTTCTTATGCCTAAGTACAAAAAATGGAAAAAGAAACGTCCCCATATCATAAGGTTATGGTCCAAATGGCTGGTCGCAGGGACGGCTGTATTGATTTTGTTGTTTATAGGCATAGGTTTGTTAACCGGTGCTAAGACAACTTACCGTCTGTATTCGGATACAATCCAAGAATGGACAACACAACTAAAAGGAAGCTCGTTTATTTACTTATTTGAAATGGAAAATCGAACATTTTCAGGAGCTCATCCTGATGAAAACCGTATTCCAGGCTTATCAACTTTAGCGTTCAAACTTTTGACAAGCTTAACGCCTAATGACCCAAGGAGTCTGCTTGGGCGCGAAATTCCTGGTCTCTCATTTTATAACAGTCAGATCATTATAGCCGGGGAAGGTACGAACTTTGCAACCCTTCCTATAGAGTCAGATCCCCCGCTGGACGTAGATCATAAGGGGGAGGAAGGGGACGTGGAGGAGAACCAGCAGGATTCACCTGAAGGCAATCAACCGATTAAAGAAAATCGTGTATTCATTTCCCATACTCATAACACAGAATCCTTTTACCCTCATTTGCCTGATCGTTCAACTTCTTATGATGGTAAAGTAAATATTACTCTTGTAGGTAAGCGGCTGGCAGAGAGCTTAGAAAACCAGGGAATAGGTGCAATGGTCGATCTTACTGATGTGGCTTCTATCTTAAAACAAAAAGGAATGAAACACTATCAGTCCTATGATGCGATGAGACCTGTAATTAAAGAAGCTATGAGCCAGAATGAATCGCTTCAATATTATTTTGATCTTCATCGGGACAGCCTTCCTAGAGAGAATACTACAGTCAACATCAATGGAAAAGAATATGCGCGCTTTATCTTTGTTATTGGAGCTGAACATAGTCAGTATGAACAAAATTTAAAATTCGCCTCTGATTTGCATAAGCTTTTGGAAAGTAAATATCCAGGAATTAGCCGGGGAGTTATTACGAAGAAAGGTTCTGGAGTAGATGGAATATATAATCAGGATCTCGATCCTAATCTAATCGTGGTAGAGTTCGGAGGAGTAGAAAATAACCTGGATGAATTGTATCGTTCTGCAGATGTAATGGCAGAGGTGTTCAGTGAATATTATTTTAATGCCGAAAAAGTATCGAACGATTCTTAAAAAGTAGTTATGGGGGGGAGGTGCATTATGAAGTGGCTGGTAGCTATTCTGTTAAGTGGAGCGTTGTTTGTGGCAGGATCTTTATATGGAATAGACAAGAGTCAGGAAAAAGAGATAGAACCGACCCCAATTGTTCAAGAAAAAGAACCGAAGAAATCGGCTGCCGTCGATCCATGCTCTCCCCCTGAAACCATAGAGGATATTCCGTTTATTGTAAAAGTTGCTGCAGGGATAGGGGAAGGAGTGGCTGCAAGCTTTAATGGAATTATTCTGGTACTGGCTGAGTTTATACACTCCAATCCGGGTTCGCCATAGAATCGATTCAGCTTAGACATTGAATAATCAAGCTCCTATTGCTATAATCAGGCTAGTTATGTGTGCCGAATTAAGTAGGAGTGATGTAAGTTGACTAGTCAATATAATCAGGATAGAGTCCGCAACTTTTCGATAATTGCCCATATTGATCATGGGAAATCAACGCTTGCTGACAGAATCCTTGAAAAAACAAAAGCATTAACGCAAAGAGAAATGAAGGAACAGTTTCTTGATGCGATGGATTTAGAAAGAGAAAGAGGCATTACCATTAAGTTGAATGCTGTCCAGCTTAACTATGAAGCTAACGATGGAGAGGACTATACTTTTCATTTAATTGATACACCAGGACATGTCGATTTTACATATGAGGTGTCCCGTAGCTTAGCTGCTTGTGAAGGTGCTATTCTAGTGGTTGATGCCGCTCAGGGTATCGAAGCCCAGACCCTGGCTAATGTTTATCTGGCTTTAGAGAATGAACTGGAAATTATTCCAGTTATTAATAAGATTGATCTTCCAGGAGCTGATCCTGACCGGATTAAGCAGGAGATAGAAGATGTGATTGGCATCGATGCGTCTGATGCTATTTTAGCCTCAGCAAAAGAAGGGGTAGGGATCGATGAAATTTTAGAACGTATCGTTTCCGACATCCCTGCACCTGCAGGAGAAGCTAAAGCTCCAACCAAGGGACTGATTTTTGATTCTCTTTATGATTCCTATAGAGGAGTTATTGCCTACACGTGTGTACGCGAGGGCTCTATTAAAGTCGGCGACAAGATTAAAATGATGGCAACAGGAAAAGAATTTGAAGTAAATGAGGTTGGGGTGTTCCGACCGACACCAACCCCTTTAAAACAATTACAGGTAGGTGATGTCGGTTATTTGACCGCTTCTATAAAAAATATTGGAGACTCGCGCGTAGGTGATACAATAACTTTAGCCAATAATCCTGCCAAAGAACCGCTTCCAGGTTACAAAAAAATGAATCCAATGGTTTTCTGCGGAATGTATCCGGTAGATGCTAATAAATACAATGATTTAAGAGATGCTCTTGAACGTCTTGAACTAAATGATTCCTCTTTGCAGTATGAAGCTGAGACTTCTCATGCTTTAGGCTTTGGTTTCCGCTGTGGTTTTCTTGGAATGCTTCATATGGAAATTATTCAGGAGCGGATAGAGCGCGAATATAAAATTGATCTCATTACTACAGCACCGAGTGTAATTTATAAAGTGAAACTTACGGACGGGGAAGAGAAAGAAGTCGATAACCCATCCATGATGCCGGATAATCAAACACTTGAAGAAGTACAGGAGCCCTTCGTAAAAGCAACCATTATGGTTCCTAATGATTATGTAGGTCCTGTCATGGAAATTTGTCAGCGGAAACGCGGAAATTTCATGGATATGCAGTATCTGGACGATAATCGAGTTAATATTGTATATGAAATTCCACTCTCAGAAATCGTTTATGATTTCTTTGATTCCCTGAAGTCTCAGACTAAAGGGTATGCTTCTTTCGATTACGAACTGATTGGATACCGTTCTTCTAATTTAGTTAAGATGGATATCCTGTTGAACGGAGATACGATTGATGCTTTATCGTTCATCGTTCACCGCGATTTTGCTTATGAACGTGGAAAACTGATTGCTGAAAAATTGAAGAACCTTATTCCCAGGCAGCAGTTTGAAGTCCCTGTTCAAGCAGCGATTGGAACTAAAGTTGTTGCCCGTACGACGATTAAAGCGATGCGTAAAAACGTACTCTCCAAATGTTACGGAGGCGACATTTCCCGTAAGCGTAAACTTCTTGAGAAACAAAAAGAAGGTAAAAAACGTATGAAAATGGTTGGTTCGGTAGAAGTTCCTCAAGAGGCCTTCATGTCCGTGCTGGATCTGAGTGAAGATTAATAAAATGAAGATAATGAATAAAGCCGCAGGAGTGAATCTCTTGCGGTTTTCCTTATGAAAGGTGGAACAACATCTATGAATATACCTTCCGCTTATATTCACATTCCTTTTTGCCAGCAGATTTGTCATTACTGTGACTTTACAAAGTTTTTTTATAACGAGAAACTCGCTGATGAATATTTGGAAGCGTTAGAAAAGGAAATACACACTTACGTACCTGGAGAAAAAGCTGTAGTAAAAACCATTTTTGTCGGTGGGGGGACTCCAACAGTTGTAACCCACAAACAGCTGAGAAAGCTCCTTGATATGATTCATAATCATTTTGATATAGCTGCATGTGAAGAATATACGTTTGAAGCAAATCCGGGAGATCTGGATTTGGAGAAAGTTCAAATGCTGAAAGATTATGGAGTGAACCGAATTTCCTTAGGTGTTCAGGTTTTCGATGATGACATGCTTGAAAAAATTGGTCGTGTCCATCGGGTGAAAGACGTGTACACCAATATTGATCGTCTCCTGCAAGTAGGGTTATCTAACGTAAGCATTGATCTCATGTATGCTCTTCCTGGGCAAAGTGTTAAAGATTTTGAAAAAACGATTGATGAGGCTCTTCAATTCGGTCTACCCCACTACTCCTCTTACTCGCTGCAAATTGAACCTAAGACGGTGTTTTACCAGCGTTATAATAAGGGAACTTTAGTGAAGCCCCCTGAAGAAGATGAAGCCCAAATGTATGAAATGCTTCAGGAGAAACTCGCGGCAAACGGTGTCCAGCAATATGAGATCAGTAATTTCGCAAAACCAGGGTTTGAAAGCAAGCATAACCTGACATACTGGAATAATGAATATTATTATGGAATCGGAGCCGGCTCACATGGATACCTTCCAGGCAAAAGAACGATTAATATACGTCCGCTACCCGCGTATGTGAAACAAGCAATGGAAAACGGGAAACCAGTTCTTCATGAGGAACCCATAGGTGTGAAAGAGCAAATGGAAGAGGAAATGTTTCTGGGCCTCAGAAAAACTTCCGGGGTTTCATTGACAAGATTTCGTGAAAAGTACAATCGTGACGCAGAAGAAGTGTTTGGAGAGGCGTTTCCATCTCTGAAAAAAAGAGGATTAATTGAGCAGCAAAGTGACAAAATTAACTTAACTCCTCGCGGACGGATTCTGGGAAATGAAGTATTTCAAGAATTTCTTATTGATGACTAAAAATTAAATGTTATCCGTTGACATCCTCAACCCCTTTTGATAATTTATTATTAGATTTAGCACTCACTTTATTCGAGTGCTAACAGAGGTGATCATCGATGTTAACTGAAAGACAATTGCTCATTTTGCAAGTGATTATTGATGATTTCATTCTGACTGCACAACCTGTGGGGTCGCGGTCAATTGCTAAAAAAGATGCTGTAACGTTTAGTTCAGCTACAATTAGAAATGAAATGGCAGACCTTGAAGAAATGGGATATATTGAAAAGACCCATTCTTCTTCTGGACGAGTTCCATCTGAGAAGGGGTACCGATTTTATGTGGATCACCTTCTTGCGCCTTTACGTCTGTCGAACAAAGAAATAATGACTATTAGGGAAGCCTTCGACGACAAGATGCTTGAATTTGAGAGAGTCGTGCAGAAATCTGCCGGTATTCTGTCAGATTTAACAAATTATACGTCTATTATTCTTGGTCCTGAAGTGTTTGAAACCAAATTAAAACAGCTCCAGATTGTTCCGTTGAATGATCAATCGGCGATTGCTATTCTGGTTACCAATACAGGCCACGTGGAACATAGAGCATTCAATGTTCCTGTGGAAATAAACCCTTCAAACCTTGAAAAAATGGTTAACATTTTGAACAATCGTCTTCAAGGTGTGCCCTTAGTGAAGCTGCATGAAAAGCTGCATACTGAAATTAGTGATTTGCTTAAGACCCATACGGATCAGCATGAACAGGCATTCTCTTACTTACAGGCTGCTCTTCTGGATGATCACAGCACTAAGCTTTATATTGGTGGTAAAACGAACATTCTGATGCAGCCTGAATTTAGGGACCTCGATAAGGTGCGGTCTTTATACGCTACGATCGAGCAGGAGAATGATATCGCAGACTTACTGCGTTCAGGTGAGGAAGGTATTAATGTACGAATAGGTCAGGAAAATCCTTTTGATGCGATGCAGAACTGCAGCCTGATCACAGCTAGTTATAAACTAAGCAATAACCAAATAGGTACTATTGCTTTGCTAGGTCCCACACGTATGGAGTACAACCGGATGTTTTCATTAATGAATGTTTTATCTAAACACATGACGGAAACGTTCAAAGGATGGTACTAACCTTTCATCATAAAGAGCGGTTTTTTATCCCATCGCTTCTTTATTGTATATTGCTTTTTCAGCATAAAAATTCATGTTATAGTCATTAACGGTGAATTGGAATTTAGGAGGTGGAAGTCGTGGAAGAAAGTAAGCAGCAGAATCAAGAAATTATTGATGAAACGAATGAAGAAAATCTAACAGCTGATGAAGAAGTAGTAGAGGAAAGCTCTGAATTGGAGCAGCTGCGTGAGGAAAAAGAAGAAGCGCAGAACCGTTTGCTTCGTCTTCAAGCTGATTATGATAATTTCCGACGCCGTACTCAGAAAGAAAGAGAAGCGGATCGGAAATATAAATCGCAAAGCTTAGTTGAAGAGTTAATTCCTGTAATGGATAACTTCGAAAGAGCTTTGCAGGTTGAAGTAGATGGAGATGCATCTCAGAAATTTGTTGAAGGAATCAAAATGGTATATCAACAATTCCACAGTGCTCTTGAGAAAGAGGGAGTGGAAGAGATTGCATCTCAAGGAGAAGAGTTTGATCCTCATCTCCACCAGGCCGTGATGCAAGTCGAAGATGAAAACTTCGGCTCCAACATTGTAGTAGAAGAACTGCAAAAAGGGTATCGGCTAAATGATCGGGTTATTCGCCCGGCTATGGTAAAAGTAAATCAGTAAATTAACATTGGATGTAGTAAGGTAAAGGAGGACACAAAACCATGGGTAAAATTATTGGAATTGATTTAGGTACAACAAACTCTTGTGTAGCTGTAATGGAAGGTGGAGAATCAAAAGTTATCCCTAATCCAGAGGGTAACCGTACGACTCCATCAGCCGTTGCTTTTAAAAATGGGGAGCGTCAAGTAGGGGAAGTAGCTAAGCGTCAAGCAATCACAAACCCTAACACAATTCTTTCCATTAAACGTTACATGGGTACAGATCACAAAGTAGAAGTAGAAGGAAAAGAGTACACTCCACAGGAAGTTTCTGCTATCATCCTTCAATACATCAAGAATTATGCAGAAGATTACCTGGGAGATACAGTAGATAAAGCAGTTATTACTGTACCTGCTTATTTCAATGATGCTGAACGTCAAGCTACGAAAGATGCTGGTAAAATTGCAGGTCTTGAGGTTGAGCGTATTATCAACGAACCTACAGCAGCAGCTCTCGCTTATGGTATCGATAAAGAAGATCAGGATCAGACAATTCTAGTCTATGACCTTGGCGGCGGTACGTTCGACGTATCTATTCTTGACATTGGCGAAGGTACTTTTGAAGTAGTAGCTACTGCCGGTGACAACCGTCTTGGTGGTGACGACTTTGACCAGGTTATCATTGATCACATGGTAGCTGAATTCAAGAAAGAAAATGGCATTGATCTATCTCAAGATAAAATGGCGAAACAGCGCTTGAAAGATGCTGCTGAAAAAGCTAAGAAAGACCTATCTGGTGTAGCGCAGACTCAGATTTCGCTTCCATTTATCACAGCTGGAGAGGCTGGACCGCTTCACCTTGAAATGAATCTAACACGTGCTAAATTCGAAGAACTTGCATCTGATCTAATTGAGCGTTCTATGAAGCCGACTCGTCAAGCTATGAAAGATGCTGGCATGAGCGCAAGCGACATTCATAAAGTACTTCTAGTAGGTGGTTCCACTCGTATTCCTGCAGTTCAGGAAGCGATCAAGAAAGAAGTAGGTAAAGACCCATCTAAAGGAGTAAACCCTGATGAAGTAGTGGCACTTGGTGCATCTATTCAAGGTGGAGTACTTCAAGGTGATGTGAAAGATGTTGTACTTCTAGATGTGACACCACTTTCTCTTGGTATTGAGACCATGGGTGGAGTTACGACTAAGCTTATTGAGCGTAATACAACGATCCCAACTAGCCATTCGCAAGTATTCTCTACAGCTGCTGATAACCAAACAGCGGTTGACATCCACGTCCTCCAGGGTGAACGTGAAATGGCACAGGACAACAAAACGCTTGGCCGTTTCCAACTAACTGATATTCCACCGGCTCCACGCGGTGTGCCTCAAATCGAAGTAAGCTTCGATATTGATGCAAACGGAATTGTTAATGTACGTGCTAAAGATATGGGTACAAACAAAGAGCAGTCCATTACGATTAAATCTTCTTCAGGTCTTTCTGATGAAGAAGTTGAAGATATGGTTCGTCAGGCTGAAGAAAATGCAGAAGAAGACAAGAAGAAACGTGAAGCAATTGAGCTTCGCAATGAAGCAGACCAGCTTATCTTCACCACAGATAAGACCATTAAAGATCTTGGTGAGCAAGTAAGCGAAGAAGAGAAACAAAAAGCTGAAACAGCTAAAGAAGAACTTCAGACCGCACTTGAAGGTGAAGACCAAGAGGCGATTAAAGAGAAGAAAGATGCTCTTCAAGAACAAGTTCAAGCTCTATCTGTGAAGCTTTACGAGCAGGCTCAGCAGCAAGCTGAAGCACAGCAAGGCCAAGAAGGCGGCGCTGATGAAGATGTTGTGGATGCTGATTATGAAGAAGTTAACGATGACGAGAACAAAAAATAATAATAGGTAAAAAAGAAAAGTCAAAGTCAGGATCTTCTTGACTTTGACTTTTTTTCACGTAGGGATGAACTCCATCCTGTTTGCTTCAACAAACCAGTCAATGTTAATATAAACGTTATGTAATAGTGTCCGGGAGAGTGATCGACAAGTGAGTAAACGCGATTATTATGAGGTGCTGGGTGTATCCCAGGATGCCTCTAAAGACGAAATTAAAAAAGCGTACCGAAAACTAGCAAGAAAGTATCATCCAGATGTTAGTGAAGAGGAAAATGCTTCCGAGAAATTCAAGGAAGCGAAAGAAGCGTACGAAACGTTAAGTGACCAGCAAAAACGTGCTCAGTACGATCAGTTTGGTCATCAGGATCCTAACCAAGGCTTTGGTGGTTTCGGAGGCGGTCAAGACTTTGGCGGCTTTGGAGATATTTTCGATATGTTCTTTGGCGGTGGTGGCCGTCAGCGTGATCCAAACGCTCCACGTAAGGGCGCTGACTTGCAATACACCATGACTCTACAATTCGAAGAAGCCATATTTGGTAAGAGCACTGATGTTGAAATTCCAGTTGAAGAAGCCTGCGATACTTGTGATGGTTCTGGTGCTAAACCTGGTACTACGCCAGACACGTGTCCACACTGTGAAGGCAGTGGGCAAATCAACCAGGAGCAGAACACACCGTTTGGCCGCGTAGTTAACCGCAGAGTATGTCATTACTGTCAGGGAAGCGGTAAAATTATTAAAGATAAATGTCAAACTTGCGGCGGCGATGGCCGGGTCACAAAACGTAATAAAATTCATATTGATATCCCGGCAGGTATCGATGAAGGTCATCAAATCCGTGTCCAAGGAAAAGGTGAGGCAGGAGTAAATGGGGGACCTGCAGGCGATCTGTTTGTAGTGATCCGCGTTCAGCCTCATGAGTTCTTCCAGCGCGATGGAGACCACATCTTTTGCGAGATTCCGCTGACTTTCGCTCAAGCCGCACTTGGTGATGAGATTGAAGTGCCAACAGTGCACGGAAAAGTCATGCTTAAGATTCCGGCAGGTACTCAAACGGGTAAAACATTCCGTCTGAAAGAAAAAGGTGCTCCAAATGTTCACGGGCGCGGTCAAGGAGATCAGCACGTGAAAATGAAAATTATCACACCGAAAAATCTTACAGAACGGCAAAAAGAACTGCTGCGTGAGTTTAATGATATTAGCGGAAACGACGCTACAGAAGAGCAGCACGGTAACTTTTTTGAACGTATGAAGCGCGCCTTTAAAGGTGACTGATAGAATAAAAAGGAGAGTGTCTGGAACGACAAACGGTTCACAGGGTTTTAAATCTGTAAGGTCCCGTAAATCGTTCAGACACTCTTTTTTTATATGAGATAAAATTCTATTTACTGTTATCAATTCTGGCGAATAACGTAGCCGAAGACAGAAAATCTAGCCTGCAGGTACTCGCATACTGGCAATAAAAAACTATAAAGTGAGTTGAGTCCAATGAAATGGTCTGAATTTTGTATTCATACAACTAACGAAGCGATCGAACCAATATCCAATATTTTACACGAATCAGGAGCAAGCGGAGTCGTAATTGAAGACCCCCAGGATATGATGAAAGGCCAGACTGACCTGGGAGAAATTTATGAATTGAACCCTGAAGATTATCCTGAAGAAGGAGTTTATGTTAAAGCTTATTTACCTATGAACAGCTTTCTAGGGGAGACGATTGAGGAAATTAAACAATCTATAAACAACCTCCACGAGTTTGGGATAGATGTGGGAAGAAATGTAGTAACACTTAGCGAGGTTCAGGAAGAGGACTGGGCGACAGCCTGGAAAAAGTATTACAAGCCGGTTAAGATCTCTGAGAGGATTACCATTATGCCGACGTGGGAAGATTATACTCCTGTTTCCAGTGATGAAATAATCATTGAAATGGATCCCGGTATGGCTTTCGGGACAGGTACTCATCCGACAACTGTTCTTAGTATTCAGGCTTTGGAACAGTATTTACAAAAAGACGATTTAGTATTGGATGTAGGGACAGGCTCCGGAATATTAAGTGTGGCCTCTGTTTTATTAGGGGCAAGCCACGTTCATGCGTTTGATATGGATGATATTGCAGTAAAAAGTACCATGATCAATGCCGAGTTGAATGGGGTTGAAAATCAAGTTTCCGCAAAACTTAATAATCTTCTTGAAGGAGTTGAACAGGAAGCGGATCTGATTGTTTCTAATATACTAGCTGAAATTATCGTTCGGTTTACAGATGATGCTTTTAAAGTCGTTAAGCCTGGAGGATATTTTATTACGTGCGGAATTATATCTGGTAAAAAGGAAATGGTGCTGGATCGTCTGAAAAGTTCCGGTTTTGATATTGTGGAGACAAATAAAATGGAAGACTGGATCAGTATTATTGCCAGAAAGCCAGAGTCAAGGTGATTTTGCATGCAGCGTTATTTTGTAGAAGAATCTAGTTGGGAAAACTGCTGCTTGTGGATTACAGGAGAAGACGTGCATCATATTTCACGAGTCATGCGCATGGATAAAGGAGACAAGCTGATCGGAATTCACCCCGAACTTGGGGCGGCTATATGCAAAATTTCAGAAGTAACGTCCAATCATGTAGAATGCTGGGTAGAGGAATGGTTAGAGGAAAATCGTGAACTTCCCGTTCAGGTAAGTATTGTTCAAAGCCTTGGTAAAGGGGACAAGTTAGAGCAAGTCGTTCAAAAAGGAACTGAACTTGGAGCCTATACATTTATTCCTTATCAGGCTGAGCGTTCAGTGGCTAAATGGGATGAAAAAAAGGCAGCAAAGAAAATTCAACGGCTGCAAAAGATTGCTAAAGAAGCTAGTGAGCAATCGGAAAGAGTTCGTATTCCTGAGATTCATTCTCTATTGTCCTTTCAAGAGCTCATTCATTTAACTAAAGAATATGACTGGTGTATCCTGGCACATGCAGATGAAGCACGACGCAAATCATTTCGACCGCTCGCCTCTATATTAGAAATGATAAAGCCGGACGAGAGGGTTCTGGTCGTTTTTGGACCAGAAGGCGGTTTTTCTGAAAAAGAGGTTAGTGATTTAGTGAATGCAGGCTTTTTGACGGTTCGACTTGGTCCGAGAATTCTTCGTATGGAAACTGCGCCTTTATATTTCCTATCCACTCTTTCTTATCATTTTGAGGAAAGAGGAAAGAATAGCTGAAGAAGCTTGGATTCCTTAATATGCATAGGTATGTTAAAATTAGTTGTACGAACAACTCTAAAATCAGAAGGGAAGATTAAATACATGGGACAAAATCTTGCAAAGATGATTGACCATACACAATTAAAACCAGACACAACCAAGGAAAAGATTACTCAAATATGTGAAGAAGCTGCAGAGTACGACTTTGCCTCCGTTTGTGTAAATCCTTACTGGGTAGACTATTGCTATGAAAAGTTAAAGGACACGGATGTAAAAGTATGTACGGTTATAGGCTTTCCATTAGGAGCTTCCACTAAAGAAACAAAAGCCTTTGAAACCCGTCAGGCCATTGAAAAAGGTGCTGAGGAAGTGGATATGGTTATTAACATCGGTGAGCTTAAGTCAGGAAATGCTGAAGCCGTACAATCAGACATAGAAGCTGTTGTACGTGAAGCAGCAGGAAAAGCAATCGTAAAAGTAATTATCGAAACGTCTCTATTAACTGAAGAAGAAAAAGAAAAAGCTTCTTACCTTGCTAAAGAAGCGGGAGCGGATTATGTAAAAACATCAACAGGATTTTCTGGCGGTGGAGCAACTGTTGCTGATATCAGTCTTATGCGTAAAACGGTAGGACCGGAAATGGGAGTTAAAGCTTCCGGCGGTGTTCGCGATTATGAAGGTGCAAATGAAATGATCGAAGCTGGTGCAACTCGAATAGGTGCCAGTGCAGGGATTTCTATTCTTAAGGGCGAACAGGGCACGTCAGATTATTAATTTTGTAAGGGAGCCGTCCTGCTGAAAAGCTAGCGGCTTTCTTTTTTTTCCATATCTGTTACAATTAGATTTAAATCAAAGGGTGAGGAAGCATAGTGAAGTGAAAGAATAAGCGCCTATCTATCACTCGAATTGAAGACTGCCATTATAAAGATAAATTTTTTCTATAGGATGGACTTCTAGATTTGGAAAAGTTGGAAATCCCTTTCTATCTAGGCAAGTCTACATATTTAAAACTGAATCATCACGTGGAAAAATAGGTGATTTATCAAAAAGTATTGAATAAAAAAGTTGACCGCTTTTAAACCATATAATATAATTGTCAAAGGTATGGGAGGTTCCTATACAAAGAATCAGGTTTTTGCTTCGGAGGGAGGGAAATTGCATGTCAAACACAACTCGCGTTCGTAAAAACGAGTCTCTTGAAGATGCTCTTCGTCGCTTTAAGCGCGATGTATCAAAAAGTGGTACATTAGCTGAATATCGTAAGCGTGAATATTACGATAAGCCTAGCGTACGCCGTAAGAAAAAGTCTGAGGCGGCTAGAAAGCGTAAGTAGTAACTAAAGAGGGTGCGGAACGATGACTATAACTGAAAATCTGACCCAGGATATGAAAACTGCTATGAAAGCTCGTGACAAAGAAAAACTGTCTACGATCCGTATGGCTAGAGCTTCTTTGCAAAATGAAGCGATTAAATTGGGAAAAGATTCATTAACTGAAGAAGAAGAATTAACTGTATTAACCCGTGAGGTTAAGCAGAGAAAAGATTCCCTCCACGAATTTAAAGAAGCTGGACGCGAAGATCTTGTAGAAGGACTCGAGCGTGAAATTGAGATTTTACAAGTATATATGCCGAAACAGCTCTCAGATGAAGAACTTGATCAAGTTGTTCAAGAAACAATTCAAGAGGTAGGAGCTACATCGAAAAGTGACATGGGTAAAGTCATGAGTGCTGTAATGCCAAAAGTTAAAGGTAAAGCCGATGGCTCCAAAGTCAATAAGCTTGTACTTCAGCAATTATCTTAAATATAAAGACCTCTCTTTTTAAAGAGAGGTCTTTTTATATTTTTTGAAACCTGCAGGGTGTTCTATTCGTATATGTAGTATTCCTTGGGAAAGCTAATAAGCATAAGGAGGTGATCGTTTAATGAAAAGGACTTTTCGTTTATCCATAATCTTTTGCATGATAGTTTTTGCCGCTGCTTTGTCCATCTTTCACCTTTATTCTTCTGTTCACGCTCAGGGAGAAGGAGAGCAGGTTTATATTATTCCTGTACAAGATACAGTTGAACGGGGGATGGCTGCTTTTCTAAAAAGGACCACGGAAGAAGCTGCTGAAAATGGTGTCGATCACATTATATTCGAAATAGATACACCTGGGGGCAGGGTAGATGCTGCTGGGGATATAGGTGAGATTTTTCAGGACCTTGATATCCCGAATACGGCTTTTATCACCAGTCGGGCATATTCAGCGGGTTCCTATATAGCTCTCAATGCGGATAATATTTATATGAAACCGCAAGCAACTATGGGTGCTTCAGGAGTAATTAACTCAGATGGTACAGCTGCTGATAAAAAAGCTCAGTCTGCCTGGATATCCTCCATGGTAGCTGCTGCTGAATCCAATGGACGGGATCCTATTTACGCCCGCGCAATGGCTGATAGCAGCATAGACCTTCCCGAATATAACGCCGCTGAAGGAGAATTTCTAACACTTGGACCAAGTGAAGCCGAAGAAGTAGGGTATGCAGAAGGTATTGTAGAAGACCGTGTTGAATTACTTAATGAGTTAGGATTGTCTGAAGCGAAAGTAACTGAAAATAATCCTACAATGGCAGAGAACTTAGCCAGATTTTTAACCGATCCGGTGGTCATTCCTATTTTGCTCTCCGTCGCAAGTCTCGGGCTGATTGTGGAGTTGTATTCCCCGGGTTTTGGAATACCGGGAATAATGGGACTGCTTTCACTCGTTTTATTCTTTTATGGCCACATTGTAGCAGGACTTGCTGGATATGAAGCTATTATTTTGCTAATACTTGGAATAGGCCTTGTTATAGCGGAAATCTTTCTACCAGGAGGTATTGCTGGAATTGCGGGGGTCGTTTCTATTGTAGCCTCTCTTATGCTTTCATCTGCGGATATGGGCCATATGGCTATGAGTATTGGAATAGCCTTAATTGCGACCGTTATTGTCTCTGTCGTACTGTTTAAGACCATGGGGCTGGAGCGAGGTTTTTTCCGTCATATTATCCTTCAGGATTCCACCTCAGCAGAGAGAGGATATTTATCCTCTACCAGCCGCTTAGAATTGATTGGATTGGTTGGAGAAACCATGACTCCTCTCAGACCTTCAGGTACCGCGGTTTTCGATGGTGAACGTCTGGATGTAGTAACTGAGGGAGGATTTGTGGGCACTGGACAATCGGTTAAAGTTTTGAAAACGGAAGGTTCCCGTATAGTTGTACGTGAGCTTTCATCAAAAGAGAAAGAGGAGGAGAAAGAATGACGTTACAAGAACTTATGCCAATTATTGTCATTGGCGTCATTATTATTGTTTTAGCTGTATTATTTACTTTTATCCCGGTGATGCTTTGGATTAGCGCACTGGCAGCTGGAGTCAAGATCAGTATTTTCACTCTAGTTGGTATGCGGTTACGAAGAGTTGTACCTTCCAGGGTCATTAATCCATTGATTAAAGCTCATAAAGCCGGTGTAAATGTAGATACCAACCAATTGGAAAGTCACTATTTAGCCGGTGGTAATGTTGACCGGGTGGTTAACGCGCTAATTGCTGCTCAGCGTGCAAATATTGAATTGAGTTTCGAGCGCTGCGCTGCGATTGACCTGGCCGGCCGTGATGTTTTGGAAGCTGTCCAAATGAGCGTAAATCCAAAAGTCATTGAAACCCCGTTTATTGCGGGTGTTGCTATGGATGGTATAGAAGTAAAAGCTAAAGCACGTATTACGGTACGTGCTAATATCGACCGCTTAGTCGGTGGTGCTGGTGAGGATACGGTTATAGCCCGTGTAGGGGAAGGTATTGTATCAACCATTGGTTCAAGTAAAAACCATAATAAAGTGTTGGAAAATCCTGATATGATCTCACAAAATGTATTAGGAAAAGGGTTAGATGCCGGGACGGCGTTTGAAATCTTATCTATAGATATTGCGGATATTGACATTGGTAAGAACATTGGTGCGATCCTGCAGACAGACCAGGCAGAAGCTGACAAAAATATTGCACAGGCTAAAGCCGAAGAACGCCGGGCCATGGCGATTGCTCAAGAACAAGAAATGCGTGCCCGCGTTCAGGAAATGCAGGCTAAAGTGGTGGAAGCTGAAGCTCAAGTTCCTCAAGCTCTTGCAGAAGCACTTCGTTCAGGAAAAATGGGTGTCATGGATTATATGAATTACCAAAATATTAATGCTGACACCGACATGAGAAATACACTTGGCAAAATGTCTGAGGGTGAGCAGGGCGAAGGTGAAGAAAGTTAATCCCCTTGATTAGTGAAAAGGAGAATTATTATGGGAGACCTTTTTGAACTATTATTCAGTAACTTTCTCATCGTAGCTGCTGTTATAGGTGGTATCATTAGTTTTTTCAGCCGAATGGGAAATGATCAGGAAGATGAACGTAAACACAAACAGCCTGGACCATCCAGGTATCCAAGCGCACCTTCTGAGGAAGCGGAGGATCGAGGTCCTTTAAGAACGGAAGCGGGTCAGAAAAGTCTGCAAGAGTACTATGAAGAACAACAGGAAAAAATCAAAGGGTATTCAAAAGATAAAGTTTCTCAAGACCCTCAGAGAACGTTCACGTACGAAACACCGAACAAGGATATTCATACCACTGGGAAGATCCAGGAAGGGCAAATGGAGCGTTATGTGCCCCAGGAAGACCATGTACCTGATCTTCCTAAACTTAAAAAATTGAATAAATGGGATAAGAAACGATTAGCTGAAGGGGTTCTTGCAGCAGAGGTTCTCGGGCAGCCCCGGGCGTATAAGCCTCATCAATCCCATCCAAGAAAAAGATAAACGAAACGCACGAATTGTAGTGATACAATTCGTGCGTTTTTCGTATAAATAAAAAGAGGGGTGAGTCGAATGACTAAATGGCAAAAGCAAATCCGTACGTGGATCGGACGTTATTTCGATTTACCTTCCGATGTGATGCTTGATTTACCCAGAATCACGACAATTGGGTCGATTCATGTGTACATAGAGAATCACACGGGTCTTTTGCATTTTTCAGATAATGAAGTAAGGATTCAATATAAGCAGGGCCAAGTGAAGATAATTGGAAAAGATCTCGGGGTAAAGATGATGCTGAAAGAAGAACTATTGCTAGAGGGAGAAATAAAATCGGTGGAATTCCTGCCTGAAGCTTAAGGGGGAGTAGGTGACTATGAGGATGCAGCATGACTTCTTTCAAGGCAGCATGAGAATTAAGGTGCAAGGAAAAATGATTGAACCATTCCTCCAGGCGTGCGTACGAAGGGGATGTGTAATTTCAAATATTAAGCGAGTCAATGAACATGAAGCAGTAATGACGATTAGACTTAGTGAATGGAAAGCCTTCAGACAGTTACGGAAAAAGTATCGTTGTAAACTTTCGATCTTGGGAGGAAGAGGCCTTCCATTCTATTACAGGAGAATCACACAGCGAAAAGCTTTAATGGCCGCTTTCATGCTTTCCGTTATAGTCGTTTTTTTATTAGCTAATACACTTTGGTCTATTAAAGTAGAAGGTTTGACTCCCGAATTGGAAGCTAACGTCGAAAAAAAATTAAAAACCTATGGGGTTTCCCCAGGCAAGCTGACTATTGGTATGGACGAACCTAATGATATACAAAGAAAGCTGCTTGATGATATTCCTGATCTTTTATGGATAGGCGTTAATAAGAAGGGGACAAGTTATCAGCTGTACGGTGTAGAAAAGACCAGGCATGATACAAATAAGAACCTTCGTCCCTCTGATTTGGTGGCAGAAAAAAAGGGCATGATAGTAAAAACGTTTATTGAAAAAGGAAGACCACTTGTGACGGTGAATGATGTAGTTAAAAAAGGCCAAAAACTGGCAACGGGGCAATTGGTAGAAGATAAAGATATACTTGTCCATACAGAGGGGGAGGTCATCGCCGAAACCTGGTATAAAGTCGATCAAAATCTTCCGATGACACAAGTACTTCAGTTGACTGATGGACTGGAAGTAAGAGAATACCAATTTAAAATTGGATCCTTAACTCTTCCTCTATGGGGATGGTGGAAGGGGAAGGGGCCACAATTTAGAAGTGAGAACGAAGAGACAAATTGGGAGTGGTTTGGCTGGAAGTCACCGATTGACCTAAAAGCCATTCATTATTATGAAATAGATTCAAAAAAATATGCACAATCTAAAGATAAGATTCAAAAATTGGGAATTATAACGGCAAGAGAAAGCCTGCACCAATACCTTGGAAAAGAGGCTGAAATCATGAAAGAAAAAGTTTTGCACCTTCGTGAGGAGAATGGTAAAGTAAAATTAATCCTATTATTCAAAGTTCATGAAAACATAGCAGTGACCAAGTATATAAGTCAAGGAGATTGAGTATGCCGGAAGATTTAAAAACAATGGACATTCAATTAGATAATACAACAGAAGCGCTGGCCCTTTTTGGGACAGAAGATAGAAATTTAAAGCAGATCGAAGAACAATTAAAAGTAACCATTATTTCAAGAGGTGAAACGGTTCGAGTTTCCGGACAAGCGGAGCAGGTTCAACTAGTGGAGGATATTCTTCATTCTGTGCTTGCTATTATTCGTAAAGGATTAACCATTACGGAAAGAGATATTGTTTATGCCGTAGAACTAGCCAAAAAAGGTAAAATAAATCAATTCGAAGCTTTATTTGAAGATGAGATTACAAGGAACAGTAAAGGTAAATCGATTCGTGTAAAAACACTTGGACAAAGAAATTACATCTCTGCTATTAAGAACAATGATTTAGTTTTCGGTATTGGTCCAGCAGGGACAGGTAAAACTTATCTGGCTGTCGTTATGGCAGTAAATGCATTAAAAAAAGGTGATGTGAAACGCATCATTTTAACTCGACCAGCAGTTGAAGCTGGCGAAAGTCTAGGATTTTTACCAGGAGATTTAAAGGAAAAGGTAGATCCTTATCTCCGACCGCTTTACGACTCCCTTCATGATGTATTTGGAACGGAACATACCGCACGTCTCATTGATCGAGGTACGATTGAAATAGCCCCTCTTGCTTATATGCGAGGGCGTACCCTGGACGATGCCTTTGCAATATTAGATGAAGCTCAAAATACGACGCCTGAACAGATGAAGATGTTTCTAACTCGTCTTGGATTTGGTTCCAAAATGATTATTACAGGTGATATTACTCAAGTTGATCTCCCTAAAGGGGTTAAGTCAGGCTTGAAGGTTGCAGAAGAAAAGCTTGGCAAAGTAAAGGGGTCTGCCTTCATTCATTTAGATCAATCTGATGTAGTAAGACATCCGTTAGTACAACGTATCATTGACGCTTATGAGAAAGACAATTCCTAAGGCCCTTTATAGGGGCCTTATTTTATTTGATGGAGAGTTTTTTACATAGGTGAAACTTGGGTTGCGTTAAACTTCTTTTTTTTGCGGGTTGGATTTGTTTTCCTTCTCTCTTGAAGGTATCATGGTCTATAAGAACTTATATTATTAAAGAAACCAAAAATGTTTACGCTGTTTAGGATAGTTAGGACGTGGGTAATAAGTCCAACAGTCATTAGCTATCTTTGATGAAATTAACGGAAGAAGCTATAATAAACCATTGTATAAATTACATTCCTGAATACAGCATGGTTAGTAAAAATTGCAGCTTGAGGAGGAAGTAGTATGATTCAAATCGATTTTCAAGATGAAACCAATTCAGTAGACGAAGCTTATGTGGATTTAATTCAACGTATTATTCGTTTTGCAGGCGATAAAGAGGGGGTACAACCTGACGCTGAAGTTTCGATAAGTTTTGTTGATAACAACGAGATTCAAGAAATAAATCGAAATTATCGTCAGAAAGACCAGCCTACTGACGTAATTTCTTTTGCTATGCAGGAAGAAGGAGAAGGCGAAACAAAAATTCTAAGCGAAGATCTCCCTCTCATGCTTGGCGATATCGTGATTTCTCTAGATAAGGCGAAGGAACAGGCTGAAGATTACGGTCATTCGCTGGACAGAGAATTAAGTTTCTTAGCCCTTCACGGCTTTTTGCATTTATTAGGATATGATCATGAAAATGAAGAAGAGGAAAAAGCGATGTTTAATAGACAAGAGGAAATCCTTCATGAGTTCGGACTTGAAAGGGCATAAAAAAAAGAAGTCCATCGGCTTTCGTTTTGCTTGGAATGGAATAAAGGAAGTTTGGAGTTCAGAAAGAAACTTTCGCATTCATTTGATTGCCGGAGTTCTATGTATAGCAGCAGGGGCAAGTTTAAGAGTATCTACGGTAGAATGGGCACTTCTCATCATTATGATTGCCATTGTCATTACCCTGGAGATGATTAATTCAAGTATTGAGCGGGTGATGGATTACCTGGCACCTCAATACCACCCACTTGCAGGTCTTGTGAAGGATATTGCTGCGGGGGCTGTATTAATAGCTAGTATTGCCTCGTTAATTGTAGCGGCGTTTATCTTTGTCCCACGCTTGATCACCTTATTTTAATGCATGAAGAAATAAGTGGAATTTTATAGTGAATTTAGAAATTAAGAAGTGACGTAAGAAACATTGGAGGCTCAACTATGAATGAAGAATTCAAGTCCGGCTTCGTCACGATTGTGGGCAGGCCTAATGTAGGCAAGTCCACTTTTATGAACCGCGTAATTGGAGAAAAAATCGCGATTATGAGTGACAAGCCACAGACAACGAGGAATAAAATCCAGGGGGTTATGACAGATAAAGAGTCTCAAATCGTCTTTATCGATACCCCAGGTATTCATAAACCTAAGCATAAGCTCGGAGACTACATGGTTAACGTAGCGGAGAATACATTAAACGAAGTAGATGCTATTCTTTTTATGATCAATGCTGAAGAAGGATACGGCCGTGGTGATCAATTTATTATTGATCGTTTGCAGCGTGTAAATCAGCCTGTATTTTTAATTATTAATAAAATAGATCAAGTACATCCAGACCAGTTGCTGCCTCTTATTGAGCAGTATAAAGAAAAACTGGACTTTGAAGAAATTATCCCTATTTCTGCGTTAGAAGGTAATAACGTCAACCATATGCTCGAGGTATTAAAAGGTCATTTACCAGCAGGACCGCAATTTTATCCTGAAGATCAGATCACGGATCATCCTGAGCGGTTTGTTATCAGTGAATTTATTCGGGAGAAAGTGCTGCACTTGACTCATGAAGAAATTCCACATTCTATAGCGGTAGTAATTGAAGGAATTGAGCCAAGAGAAAATAAGAATGCGGTTTATATTCAGGCTGCTATTATAGTAGAAAGAAAGTCCCAAAAGGGGATTATTATTGGTAAGCAGGGAAGTATGCTTAAAGAGATAGGCAAGCGTGCCAGACACGATATTGAATCTTTATTGGGTAGCAAAGTCTTTTTAGAACTGTGGGTAAAAGTCCAGAAAGACTGGAGAAACCGTCAAGTTCAACTAAGTGATTTTGGGTATAACGAAGAAGATTATTAAGAGTTGGAAAAAATTAAGTCTTATGATTTCACCTTTAAGAAGCATGCTAATGATGTAATTCCGATGCTCAGTGAATATAAGAAAGGCGGTGTTTCTTTTGCTCGAAAACCTTCCATGGAATGTGTTCAGACAAACAGGAAACATTGAAACTTATTTATTGATGAAGGAAATGAAGGACCAAAGTCAGCAATCTCCTGAACATCAAGCTTCCTCTATCGAACAGGAATCTCAAGATGATTTAAATTTGTAAGACTAGAAGCAGGTGAGTGCTTTGTTAGAAAAGGTCGAAGGCATTGTTATCCGAACGAGAGATTACGGGGAAACCCATAAGATTGTAACATTTTTCACTCGCGAAAAGGGGAAAATAGGGGTGATGGCCCGCGGCGCTAAAAAGCCTAAAAGCCGGACTTCCTCTGTAACCCAGCCCTTTATTCATGGTATGTATTTAATTCAAATAGGATCTGGATTGGGATCTTTGAGTCAGGGAGAAATGATCACCTCCCTGCGCTCAATACGCGAAGATATTGTGAAAACCGCTTACGCCTCTTATCTGGCAGAACTTGTGGATAAGCTGATAGATGAAAAACAACCGGACCCATTTATGTATGAGCAATTTCTTCAAACCCTGCTCTGGATGAATGAAGGGAAAGATGCAGCGGTATTGTCGATGATTTATGAGCTGAAATTATTTAAAAAAGCTGGTTTTTCTCCGGTAGTCGATCACTGCATAAATTGTGGCAGTCAAGAAGGACCCTATTCCTTCTCCATTCTTGAGGGTGGACTCCTTTGTTACCGTTGTAAACATAAAGATCCAAACGCTTATGCTTTGCCGGACCCTTTGCCTAAACTTTTACGTATCTTTGTACATATGGACGTTAAACGGCTGGGTCAGATTTCCATGAAAGAAAAGAATAAAAAGATATTGCGTTTAATTCTGGATGAATATTATGATCAGTACGGTGGTTATTTACTTAAATCGAAAAAGTTCTTAAAACAATTAGATTTGTTCACATGATCTCAATTGACATTCGTTTATTAATTCAGTATGATTCAACTACTTAATATTTCGTTGTGAAGAAGGAAAGTAGTAGCTGAAAACCAGACTATAAAGCGAGCTTGTGACGGTGGAAGACAAGCGTTATGGTTCAGTGAAGGCAGTCCTGAGCAATCATTTTTAAAAGCGGCTTTCCATATTGGAAAGCAAGTAGGGTGGAACCGCGGAAATCCCGTCCCTATGTCTTATGCAGACATAGGGACGGGATTTTATTTGTTTGAAAGAAGCTGTGTGCTTTTTTCTATTAGAAAGAGGAGGAAGAAAATGAATATACAAGATATGATTCTTACGCTGCAAAACCATTGGTCAAATCAGGGTTGTTTGCTTATGCAAGCTTATGATACGGAAAAAGGAGCAGGAACTATGTCTCCTATGACCCTTCTGCGAAGTTTGGGTCCTGAACCGTGGAATGTAGCTTATGTGGAACCTTCACGTCGTCCTGCGGATGGACGCTACGGTCAAAATCCAAACCGGTTATACCAGCACCATCAGTTTCAAGTCATTATGAAACCATCTCCTGATAACATCCAGGAACTTTATCTTGACTCCCTTCGTGCTTTAGGTATAGACCCGAGTCAGCACGATATACGCTTCGTCGAGGACAACTGGGAAAACCCTACACTTGGAGCAGCAGGATTGGGCTGGGAAGTGTGGCTTGACGGAATGGAAATTACACAGTTCACTTATTTCCAGCAGATTGGAGGACTGGAAGCACGACCAGTATCTGCTGAAATCACTTATGGTTTGGAACGTCTTGCGTCCTATATTCAGGACAAAGAAAATGTATTTGATCTGGAGTGGACCAGCGGAGTTACAGTTGGAGATATTTTTATGCAGCCTGAATATGAACATTCCATCTACACTTTTGAGGAATCTGATGAGAACATGCTTTTCAACCTTTTTTCTACTTATGAAAAAGAAGCAGAAAGAATTATGGAAAAAGGATTAGTATTCCCAGCTTATGACTACGTCTTAAAATGTTCTCATACTTTCAATCTTCTAGATGCAAAAGGAGTAATCAGCGTCACGGAGCGCACCGGTTATATATCTCGAGTGAGGAACCTGGCCAGGAAGATTGCTAAAACGTATGTAGAGGAAAGAGAACGATTAGGATTTCCAATGTTACCGAAGGAGGTTGAGAACCATGAGTAAAACAGTCTTATTTGAACTTGGGGTAGAAGAACTTCCAGCCAGATTTATTGATGACGCTCTGCAGCAATTAGAACTAAAGACAGAAACTTGGTTCCGCGAACAGAGAATTCCTTACGGAGAAGTGAGAGGATTTGCTACTCCGAGAAGACTGGCTGTTCAGATTAGTGATGTAGCTGAAAAACAGCCTGATATAGAAGAAGAAGCGAAAGGACCTGCTAAGAAAATTGCTCTGGATGAAAATGGAGAATGGACGAAAGCAGCTGTAGGATTTTCTAAAGGACAAGGGAAAGATGTAGAAGATATATACTTCAAAGAAGTAAAGGGCACTGAATATGTCCATGTGACGAAGTTTATTCAAGGAGAGGCAACGAAAGAATTACTTCAAGACTTTCGCTCTGTATTTCTAAGTATAACCTTTTCCAAGAATATGCGTTGGGGAAACTACGAGCTAAGGTACGCCCGGCCTATTCGGTGGATGGTCGCCCTGTTCGGTGAGGAAATTATTCCTTTTGCTATTGAAAACGTAACGACTGACCGGATTACATACGGCCATCGTTTCCTGGGTGATAAAGCATCTCTTCGTTCAGCTGAAATCTATGAAGAAGTTTTAAACGACGAATATGTCATTAGTAATGTAACGAAGAGAAAGAATGCTATACGGGAACAACTACTGAAACTTGAAGAAGATAAAGGCTGGAAACTTATTATTGATGAGGAACTATTAATGGAAGTCACTCATCTGGTCGAATATCCAACGGTCTTTTTTGGAGCTTATAATGAAGAATTCCTGGAGATACCAGAAGAAGCATTAATTACATCAATGAAAGAACATCAGCGTTATTTCCCAGTTCGTTCTCAAGAAGGTACTCTTCTTCCTTATTTTGTAGGAGTTCGAAATGGTGACGACAAACATTTAGATACGGTTTCCCGTGGAAATGAAAAAGTTTTGAAAGCGCGCTTAAAAGATGCCCAGTTCTTTTATGAAGAAGATCAAAAAGGAACGATTGATCAAAAACTGGAAAAACTGTCAAGAATGGTATATCAAGTTGAGCTTGGAACCCTTGCGGATAAAGTGAAACGTATTAGAGCAATAACAGGTAAAATCAGTGAATGGCTTAACTTGAATGACTTAGAAAAGCAGCAAGCTGAACGGGCTGCTGAGATATGCAAATTTGATCTTGTTACTCAAATGGTTGATGAGTTTACGGAGCTTCAGGGAGTGATGGGAGAAAAGTATGCTCGTTTATTTGGAGAAGAGGAAGCTGTAGCGCGAGCTATTAATGAACATTATATGCCGAGGCAGGCTAACGGCGCCCTTCCTTCTTCAACAATTGGTTCGATTGTTAGTATAGCGGATAAGCTTGACACGATTGTAGGAAGCATTTCAATTGGCATCATTCCAACAGGTTCTCAGGACCCTTATGGGTTAAGGAGGCAGGCACTTGGGGTTTTACAGACGCTGCGGAGTCAGCAGTGGAATATTCCTGTAGAGAAATTAATAGACCTTGTACATCAATTCTATCGTGAATTAAATCTACCAACACGTACAGAAGAAGAAGTGCATCAGGATTTACATGAATTCTTTAAACTCAGAGCTGCTTATCTATTAAGAGAGAAGGGCATTGATCCTGATATTGTGGAAGCAACGCTTACGAATGGCGTACAAAACTTTGCAGCAACCATTGAAAAAGCTAAGCTGCTTGTAGACAAGCGTCAGGATCCTACTTTCAAATATGTACATGAAGCATTAGGACGAGTGCTTAATCTCGCGAAAAAAGCAGATGCCATGGAATTAAAGCCGAAGTATTTTGAAAATGATTCAGAAGTTCGTTTATATGAAGCCTTTAAGCTGGTCCACCCAGAGTATGTGCAAGCCATGCAGGAAGACCGTCCCGCTCAGGCTTTAGAGAAGCTTTCTGAATTGGCTTCTCCTATCCATGACTTCTTTGATAGAACGATGGTTATGGCAGAAGATGAGAAGATTCGGAATAATCGATTAGGTTTATTAAGTCAGATTGCTGCAGACATTAAAGAGTTTGCAGACTTAAATGCTATTGAATGGAAGCAGCAGTTTTAAGCCCCCTTCTTTTACCCGGTTATTAATATGGTCTATAATAATTAAATAGAATAGTATGTCACAGTGAGCAGGGTGGTGAAAGATTGGAACTCTCTAACCGACAAGAACAAATCATTCAAATAGTAAAAGACAATGGGCCTATAACGGGAGAAAATATTGCAGACCATTTAAGCCTTACAAGGGCCACTCTGCGTCCTGATCTTGCCATTCTAACTATGGCCGGTTTTTTGGACGCGAGGCCCCGTGTTGGATATTTTTTTACTGGAAAAACGGGTTCTGAATTGTTAACAGAAAAGTTGAAAAAGTTTAAAGTCAAAGAGTATCAATCTATACCAATCGTGGTAGAAGAGGATGTATCAGCTTACGATGCCATTTGCACTATGTTTTTGGAGGATGTTGGTACATTATTTGTAACAAATGAGCTTGGACATTTGGTAGGTGTGCTTTCCAGAAAAGATCTTTTACGAGCAAGTATTGGGAATCAGGACTTGTCCTCGATCCCTGTTCATATTATTATGACGCGGATGCCGAATATCACTATTTGTAAACCAGAGGATTTATTACTGGATGCTGCTCAAAAGCTTATAGAAAAGCAAATTGATGGTCTTCCAGTTGTAGAACCTGCTGAGAATGGATTAGAAGTAATAGGCAGGCTAACAAAAACCAACATAACAAAAGCCCTTGTTGAGTTAGGATTAGATCAGCACCTATAAAGGAACAGACAGGAGGGAGAAAATGGGGAAACCATTGATTTACGTATTATCAGATTCTGTTGGGGAAACCGCAGAGCTTGTTGTGAAAGCCGCTCTTAGTCAGTTCGATGATGGCCCATTTGATCTTCAGAGAATTCCATATGTGGAGGATAAAGGTACAATTAATGAGGCGCTGGTTCAGGCGAAAGAACAGGGAGCCATGGTAGGATTTACATTTGTCATCCCGGAATTCCGGACATATTTACTTGAGGAAGCAAAAAAGTATGATATTGAATGTGTGGATATAATGGGACCGATGATGGAATCGATGGAAAGGCACTTTAATTTAGAACCCCGCCTTGAACCAGGACTCGTTCATAAATTGGATGAAGATTACTTCAAGAGAGTAGAAGCAATTGAGTTTGCTGTACGCTACGACGATGGAAGAGATCCTCGAGGAATCGCTAAAGCGGATATTGTGTTGATTGGTGTCTCGAGAACCTCTAAAACTCCGCTCTCCCAATATTTAGCTCACAAACGATTAAAGGTAGCTAATGTTCCCATTGTGCCCGAGGTTGAGCCACCAGCTGAACTGTATCGAGTGGACCCTGATAAATGTATCGGATTAAAGATCAGCGCAGAGAAATTAAATGACATAAGAAAAGAGCGCTTAAAATCCCTTGGGCTTGGAGCGCAAGCCAGTTATGCAAATATGAATAGAATTCATCAAGAAATTGAACATTTTAATCGTGTAGTAGATCGGATCGGCTGCCATGTTATTGATGTATCCAATAAAGCTGTTGAAGAGACGGCGAATGTGATTACGAATAAATTGCGGCAAGATTCCCAAGAATAGTACCAATACTTAAGGTCGCGCTATGATTAAGCGCGACTTTTGTTGGGAAGGATGAAAATAGGTAAAATAGTATATAGCGTAAATCTATAGAATGTATTATAATGTTTATTTGCGGTAAAAATGATTCTATACATGTAAACAGTGGATATTTACATTTCACTAAAAGAGAAAAGTGAGCACTTTTCAGAAAAATAAAACATTCTAAAATTAGAAGGATTCTATGTATTATTGTAGAAGTACAGTAACTATGTCAAAGTCAAATCAAATTCCGAAAATCTGGGTAGATGCAGACAGTTGTCCAGTTCAACAGGAAATTTATAATGTGTGCAGTAAATTTGAAGTTACACCCATTTTCATAGCTACTGTTAATCATTATAGCCCTGAAAAGGCAGAGCAAGGATGGATTTTTTTAGATCATGGGTCTCAAGCAGTAGACCTTTACATCCTTAATCACGTCTCTGCGTCCGATTATGTAATAACTCAGGACTTGTCTTTAGCTGTACTATTGACAACTAGAGGGGTTTATGTTCTTACTCCAAGAGGTAAACTAATCAAAGATGCTGATGCAGATGAAATAATGAATAACAAGTACTTGAGGCAACAGTCCATGAAGAAAAATAAGAAGTGGAAAGGACCTTCAGCTTTTAAAAAAGAGGATCGTGACTATTTTCAGCATGTATTTGAAAATTTGTTAGCTGCTCAGGAAGGTATTCAATAGTCTATCTCGAATAATTGTTTAGTATGGTGATGCGTATGGCTGGTCATATTCCAGAAGAAAAAGTAGATGAAATCCGCCAATCCACTGATATCGTGGATATTATTGGTGACTATGTAGAATTAAAAAAACAGGGTAGAAATTATTTTGGTTTGTGTCCTTTTCATGGAGAAAGCACTCCTTCTTTTTCCGTTTCTGCTGATAAGCAAATTTTCCATTGCTTTGGATGTGGAAAGGGAGGGAATGTATATACCTTCCTTATGGAAATGGAAGGCTTCAACTTCATACAGGCTATTAAACAACTGGCTGGCCAGGCACAAATAGATTTGCCTGAGGAAGCTTCCCAAGAGGATTCTTCACAAATAAGCACTGAATCTCAAAGTATTTTAGAAGCCCATCAATGGCTTGCAAAGTTGTACCATCATATGCTTCTTAATTCAAAAGAAGGTCAGGATGCTTATCAGTATTTAATTGACCGGGGATTTAGTGAAGAAACGATTAAGAAATACCAAATTGGATATTCACCGAATTCCAAAGAGTTTGTGGTCACGTTCCTTGAGAAAAAAGGTTTTCATCCACAAACGATGGTGAAAGCAGGGTTATTAAATGCAAATGATCAGGGAGAATATGCCGATCGCTTTAGAGGTAGATTAATTTTTCCACTGCGAAACCATTTAGGTAAAACGGTGGCATTTGCCGGTCGTTCATTGGGTCATCAAGAACCTAAGTATTTGAATAGTCCGGAGACGGAACTATTTCAGAAAAACAGGCTGCTTTACAACTTTGACCTGGCAAGAGCTGCAATTCGTAAACAGAAGTCCGTGATCTTATTTGAAGGATATGTTGATGTAATCTCTGCTGACCAGGCGGGTGTTCACAATGTAGTAGGCACGATGGGGACTTCGATCTCTAGCTCCCAGGCTAATCTTCTCAAACGTTATGTGGATCAGGTTATCATATGCTATGACGGAGATCAGCCAGGCGTAGAAGCTGCGGTGAAGGCTGGCCGACTGCTGAAAAACACTGGGTGTCAAACATTCGTAGCCAGAGTTCCAGATGGGTTAGACCCAGATGATTTTATTCAAAAGCATGGTGGAGACCGCTTTAAGAAAGAAGTTTTGGACACAAGTGACACGTTCATAGCTTTTATCATGAGCTATCTGCGGAGAGATTATAATCTCCAGTTGGAAGGAGATCGAATTGCTTATATCGAAAAGATACTACAGGAGGTCGCTCTCCTTGACCGGGCAGTAGAGAGAGAGCATTATTTAAATGAACTGGCCTCAGAGTTCCAGATGTCTGTGGATACTCTTAAAGAAGAAGTCCACCACATCAGAGGTAAAAACACAGTTAAACAGGATAACAAAGACCAAAATCGATATACTAACCGTACAAGTCAGTATTCCATTCAGAATAAACTCCTGCCGGCTTTTCATAATGCGGAAAGAAAGCTGATCGCCTATATGTTAAGAGATCCTTTCATAGCTGAGAAAGTTCAAGAGGAACTAGGAGGAGCATTTAATATTTCAGACCATCAGGTTATAGTGACCTATCTTTATGCTTACTATGAAGATGGCAATCAGTCAGATGTGAGTCAGTTTGTGGAAAAACTTGATGATCCTGCTCTTAAAAATCTAGTAATTGAATTGGCTATGGCACCGGTTAGTGAAGAAGTGTCTGATCAGGAAATCCACGATTACATTTTTCGGATTAAAGCTGAGCATAGTGACCGTACGGATATTAAAACCTTAGAAGATGATTTAAAGCGGGCGGAGCAGCAAAATGAACCAATTAAAGCTGCTGAGATTGCTATGAAGATCATTGAGAGGAAAAAAGAATTAAAAAACACCTAGGTATAGTTGGTATAGATATGTTGGAAGGAGGGGGACTTATGGCGGATAATAAGCAACAGCAGCCATCACGTTCTAAAGAAAAGGAAAGTAATAGTAATAGTAAGAGTAATAGTACTAATACGAATGAAATGACACTTGAACAAGCAAAAGATCAGGTGTTGGAAATAGGGAAAAAGCGAGGAGTACTTGCTTACGAGGAAGTAGCTGAAAAGCTATCAAGCTTTGAATTAGACTCTGATCAAATGGACGAATTTTATGAGCATTTGAACGAACAGGGTGTTGAAGTTATTGGTGATTCTGAGACTGACCCTAGTATGAAACAGTTAGATAAAGAGGAGGAGTTTGATCTTAACGACTTAAGCGTACCTCCAGGTGTCAAAATCAATGATCCAGTTCGAATGTATCTAAAAGAAATCGGACGTGTAAACCTCTTATCTGCTAAAGATGAAATCAGTCTTGCTCAGAGAATTGAAAATGGTGATGAAGAAGCTAAGAGAGATCTAGCTGAAGCTAACTTACGTTTAGTTGTAAGTATCGCTAAAAGATATGTAGGCAGGGGCATGCTTTTTCTTGATTTAATTCAAGAAGGGAATATGGGTCTCATTAAAGCTGTAGAGAAATTTGATTATCGTAAAGGTTATAAGTTCAGTACGTATGCTACTTGGTGGATCCGACAGGCCATTACGCGCGCAATTGCAGACCAGGCTCGTACCATTCGTATTCCTGTCCACATGGTGGAGACCATAAATAAACTCATTAGAGTACAGCGTCAGCTTTTACAAGATCTTGGACGCGAGCCTACGCCAGAGGAAATCGCCCAGGATATGGAACTCACGCCGGACAAAGTACGGGAAATCCTGAAGATTGCTCAGGAACCAGTATCGCTTGAAACTCCTATCGGGGAAGAAGATGACTCCCATCTTGGTGATTTTATTGAAGACCAAGAAGCCACATCCCCTTCCGACCATGCGGCATATGAACTGTTGAAAGAACAATTGGAAGACGTTTTAGATACGCTTACTGACCGTGAAGAAAATGTATTACGTTTAAGATTCGGATTAGACGATGGACGGACGCGTACGCTTGAAGAAGTAGGAAAAGTGTTTGGTGTAACGCGAGAGAGAATCCGTCAAATTGAAGCAAAAGCGCTTCGCAAATTGAGACATCCAAGCCGTAGTAAACGTCTGAAAGACTTTATGGAATAAAAAGATGTTATGACTCAGGTATCCATCGGCTGCATAGTGCTTAGATGGTGCCTGGGTTTTTTAATTCTCTAACTGGAAGGGGGGGCTGTGTATGAAAGAAAATCGTATAGAAACCATTGTTAATGAAATCCATTATTGGAAAGAACATCGACTACTTCCAGGCGAATATTGCGATTTTCTGTTAGCTCTTTACACGCAGGGGCAAAGAGACAGCAGCGACAGAGGTATAGAGTTCAATAACTCTAAAAGAAATTCACTCACGCTGATGTTTTCAACTTTAACCCTTATTTTGTTACCCCTTTCATTTCTTGTCATTTATTTTACTGAAATGAACCTCATATTGCAAACAGGGCTTTTGTCGACTTTTGTTCTCATAGCTTTTCTAGCTCTCCGGCAGGTAATAGGTGCCTATCCCGGGCTTTATCATTTTCCATTGATTACAGGTTTACTTGTAGGCTTACTGCTTTTCTTAAATTTGGTTTCCAGCCTCTCCATCAACTCTCAATGGATATATGGAATGGCGAGCATTCATTGTCTCCTATGGCTGGGGATCGGTGTACGATGGAGACTTCATTATTTAATGATATCGAGTGTTATAGGGATTCTTTTCCTTTTTCTAGCTGCTGTTTTGTAACTTTTCACAAGTTATCTCTTTAATAAGTGGAACTTTTCAAGTAAAATAAATATAGCCGAATAGATTTGCCCATACTAACTTAAGGAATACATAAGGAGGATGCAACTAATGAGAAGAAACCCTGTGATTCCATTTGCTATTATCGCTGTCTTAGGTATAGTAGCTATGATCATCGTTTCTGCTGCAGGGATTAACCAGCGCGAAGCGATTCAAAGTGAGAAAGAAAATGGTGGAGAACACCAACAGGAAGAAGCAGCCAATGCCAATCCAGAGGAAATGTTCCAATCTAAATGTTCCAGCTGTCACGGTGGAAATTTAGAAGGCGGAGCAGGTCCTAACCTAACAGAAGTGGGAAGCCGTTATTCTGCTGAAGAAATTCAGGATATCATACTGAATGGTAAAGGATCTCAAATGCCTGCTGGTCTCTACACAGGTGAACAGGCCACAGCATTAGCGGAATGGTTAGCCGAAAAGAAATAGTTACACTTATACTTGAAAAGCTTTCTGTGACAATCAGAAAGCTTTTCTTTATTATGAGAGGGAAGAGAGAATATGAATGTCCATCAATTATCCAAACGGCTTGCTAACGTAGCCGAATATTTGCCTAAGGGATCTTTATTTGCCGATATCGGTTCTGACCATGCTTATCTTCCGTGTTATGTTTGTCTGAACGATCCTTCCGCTCAGGCAATAGCAGGCGAAGTTAATCAAGGGCCGTACACCAGTGCGTGGAAAGAAGTAAAAGATCATGGTTTAGAAGGTCGAATTGATGTCCGTCTTGGAAATGGTTTACAGGTTTTAAAATCCAATGAGGTCTGTCAGATCGTTATCGCAGGAATGGGAGGACCCTTGATCAGAGATATCTTAGAAAACGGGAAAGAAAAACTCTCTGAAACCGAAAGGATAATAGCTCAGCCTAATATAGATGCTCGGTCAGTAAGGAAATGGTTTTTTCAAAACGGCTATGACTTAACAGACGAAATAATTTTAGAAGAAAATGGTCATATATATGAAATTCTTGTAGGTGACAAAGGGAAGCCTGATGCCTCGTATGATTCTTTGAATATGGAGAAACAATTTTGGCTCGGCCCCCATCTATTAAAAAAAGGCGGAAGGGTATTCGATGCAAAGTGTAAAGCTGAGCTTGAGAAGAAAGAGTATGTTCTGTCCCAAGTTAAGCAAGCTTCTGTTGTAAATGAAGAAAAAGTTGTGCAGTTACAAGTAGAGATTAATTGGTTAAAGGAGGCACTTAAATAATGGCAAATCGTACGATATCAGCTAGTGAAATTATTCAGTCGTTTGAAAAATGGTCTCCAAAGCACCTGGCTTTTGATTGGGATAACGTCGGTCTTCAAGTAGGCACGCTGAATAAACCTGTAAGCAAGGTGATGGTAACTCTTGATGTACTTGAGAATGTAGTAGATGAGGCTATTGGGAAGCAAGTTGATTTAATTATTGCTCACCACCCTCTGTTATTTGTAAAGTTGCATCAAATTAATTTTGACACTCCTAAAGGAAGAGTCATTCAAAAACTTATCAAACATGACATTACAGTGTACGCTGCGCATACTAATCTTGATGTAGCAGCAGGCGGAGTAAACGACGTGATGGCAGAAGCCATTGGTCTTGAGGATACCTCTCCTTTAGTGACAACTGGTCAAGATGAACTGGTTAAACTGACAGTTTTTGTACCTGAAGACCATGCGGAAGAAGTAAGGAATTCTATCAGCGAGGCAGGGGCTGGTCATATAGGACAGTACAGCCATTGTACGTATCAGTTATCGGGTCAAGGTACCTTTAAGCCTCAAGAAGGCTCAAATCCCTACATCGGACACGTCGACGATCTTGAGATTGTGGAGGAGAAACGAATAGAAACCATTGTACCTAAATCAAAATTAAATGGTGTTCTGGCTGCAATGGAGAAAGCTCATCCTTATGAGGAAATCGCTTATGATCTTTATCCTCTTTTAAATCAAGGAGAAGATAAAGGTGTGGGACGTATTGGCCACTTAAAGGAACCGATGGAGTTGAAGGAGTTGTGTGAAAAAGTAAAAGAAAAATACAATGTCCCTGCTGTACGGATGACGGGGGAAGGTTCAAAAATGATCAAAAAAGCTGCTCTTCTCGGGGGCAGTGGAGAAAAATATATCCATGCAGCAAAAGCGAACGGAGCGGATGTTTATATTACAGGGGATATGACTTTTCATGCAGCTCAAGATGCTATGGAAATGGGACTTTCATTGATCGATCCGGGCCACCATGTAGAAAAGGTAGTCTGTGCTGAGATCAAGAAATACTTAGAAGATAAATGGCAGCAGCGTCTATCCGTTATTCTTTCTGAATCCAATACTGAACCTTTTACTTTTGTATAGAGAGGTCAGGGTCCGTTCAATGAATAGTCTAAGAAAACGCCCCAAAATTTAAAAAACAAGCTCCTGATTGATTAAGACTCAGATTCGACCATTGATAGGAAGTAATGTTTAAAGCTAAAGATATAAAAATGTGCGGACATTGTATGTCCGCACAGCTTGTTAGATCGTTTATTCTTTTACTTGGCTTTTCTTTTTAGTTTTCACACGCGGCAGAATCTTTTTCTGTTCCACTTTGGATTCGCGAATCCAGGTGTCCACGTCATCTAAGTCATATTGTTCAATGAATTTTATGACTTCTTTAGTTATTGGGGTGGGGGTGGAAGCGCCTGCTGTAACGGCTACCTTCTGAACGCCTTCCAGCCAGTCCAGGTCGATTTCGGTCACATCACTTATACGATATGCCTGAGTACCTGCTTTTTCCATGGATACTTGAGCTAGGCGGTTTGAATTATTACTTTTAGGATCTCCCACAACTAAAGTAAGATCAGCTTCTTTAGCCTGTTCAGAAACAGCCTCCTGGCGAACCTGAGTAGCCATACAAATTTCCTGATGTTTTTCCAGCTGAGGATACTTTTCTTTCGCTTTTTCCATCACATCATAAACATCCCACTGACTCATGGTAGTCTGGTTAGTAACCATTAATTTATCGTGGTCGATGTTAAGATTGTCTACATCTTCTTCTGTTTGGACAAGATGGACTTTACCTGGAGCTACACCCATGGCCCCTTCAGGTTCAGGGTGGCCTTTTTTACCGACATAAATAATTTCGTAGCCTTCAGCCACCTTGTCTCGAATTAAATTATGCGTGTTTGTCACATCGGGACAAGTTGCATCAAGGGCGGTAAGACCTTTCTCTTTAGCACGCTCTTTAACTTCAGGTGATACTCCATGTGCTGTAAAAATAACTGTACCCTCGTTAATTCCATCCAGAAGATCCATGCGGTTTTTGCCGTCAACGGTAATAATCCCTTCGTCTTCAAAAGCTTGGGTAACATGTGAGTTGTGTACAATCATTCCTAAAATATATATAGGGCGGGGCAGGTTTGGGTCTTTTGCTGCATTCTGTGCAATGACCATGGCATCCACCACACCGTAACAATAACCGCGAGGGGCGATTTTAATGACTTCCATTATTTAAAGTCCTCCTCTTTTTCCAATCCAATTGAATACTTTTACTTTACCATCCTTTATTATAAAGGCTAAGTGGAAAGAAGACAAAGAATCTTGTCGCAGGTTGTCCTGTTATCGTGCATTTCTTCCCTCGCTCTATTATAATGGGATGAGAACATTTTACACTAAAGGAGTACAAAACATAATGAGTACACATAAATTTGAAGAATTTGCTATTACCCCTGTGATCAGTCAGATTATTGGGGAACTTGGTTTTCATGAACCTACACCCATACAGCGCGAAGTCATGCCTGCTGCTTTACGCGGTGAGAGCCTGATTGGGCAATCACACACTGGCTCTGGAAAAACGCACGCTTATCTATTATCATTACTCAACAAAATTGATGAGAATTCTTCCAACGTTCAATTTGTTATTACAGCTCCCACAAGGGAACTGGCTATTCAAATCCATGAAGAAGTAAAGAAAGCTATTCAATTCGGTGGAAAAGATAAGGTTTGGCGATCCAAGCTTCTAATTGGAGGTACGGACAAGCAAAAGATGGTGGATAAACTATCTTCTCTCCCTCCTCATATTATTGTGGGAACGCCGGGAAGAATTCTGGATATGGTGAAAGAAGGAGCTATAGATTTGCATCAAGCTAACGGGTTTGTGCTGGATGAGGCTGATTTGATGCTTGATTTAGGTTTCATTGAAGATGTAGATCAGATTTTGATTCGTATGGACCCTGATGTTCAAATGTTAGTCTTCTCGGCTACAATCCCTGAGCGCTTGCAGCCGTTCCTCAAAAAATATCTAACTAACCCCTCCCTTATTCAGATCGAAGATGAAAAACCATCGCCTGAGTCTATGGAGCATCGCTTAGTTCCTTTACGTCACAAGAATCCGGCCGATATCATTATGGATATATCCAAAGCTATTCAGCCTTATCTTGCTATTATCTTTACAAATGGCAAAGACCACGCCGATGAATTAGCGGATGCTTTACTCAGCCGCGGGTTGGAAGTGGGTATTCTTCATGGAGGTTTATCACCAAGAGAGCGGAAAAGGATGCTTAAGGAACTTCAAAATTTACGCTACCAGTATATCGTAGCGACTGACTTAGCTTCTCGTGGAATCGATATTCAGGGAGTCAGTCATGTCATCAATGCTCAGATGCCTAAAGAAGAAGAATTTTATATCCACCGTGTAGGTAGAACTGCGAGGGCCGGCTTGCAGGGAACTGCCATTAATCTATATAAGGAAGGAGACCTTCCCTTAATCCAGAAGCTTGAAAGCAGAGGCCTCACTTTTAATTTCTATGAAGTGAAGAATGGAGAATGGAAAGAGGTTAATTCCTATAATGAACGCCAGACAAGAGAGAGAAAAGAAACAGATCTTGAAAAGAAAGCAAGACAAATGGTTCGTAAACCGAAAAAAGTAAAACCAGGCTACAAGAAGAAAATGAAGAAAAAGGCTGATAAAAATTTGAAAGGCCTTAAAAGAAATCAATATCGCAAAAAATAGGCATTAGGAAAGGAGTTTTAATTTGAAACTGGGGTCGCATGTTTCGATGAAAGGGAAAAAGATGCTTCTTGGAGCAAGTGAAGAAGCTGCATCTTATGGTTCTGGTACATTTATGATTTATACGGGAGCGCCTCAAAACACAAGGAGACGTCCTATAGAAGAATTAAATATTGAGGCTGGACAGGAGCATATGAAATCGCATAATATCTCAGATATTGTTGTTCATGCTCCTTATATCATTAATATCGGTAATACAACTAAGCCTGAAACTTTCCAATTAGGTGTAGACTTCCTTCGAAATGAAATCGAACGTACAGAGGCTATAGGAGCAAAGCAGATTGTACTGCATCCTGGCTCTCATGTAGGACAGGGACTGGAGAATGGCCTTCCTAAAATTATTGAGGGTTTGAATGAAGTGCTTCATAAAAATCAGGACGCCCAAATAGCGCTCGAGACAATGGCTGGCAAAGGGTCTGAGATCGGCCGGAATTTTGAGGAGATAGCCCAAATTATTGATGGTGTCACATTGAATGAGAAATTATCCGTTTGTATGGATACTTGTCACATTCATGATGCTGGTTATAACGTTGTCGAAGACTTTGATGGAGTACTAAATGAGTTCGATAAAGTTGTAGGTCTGGACCGATTAAAAGTCGTGCATGTGAATGACAGTAAAAATGTAAAGGGTGCCCAAAAAGACCGTCACGAGAACATTGGTTTTGGACATATTGGTTTTAAAGCTTTACACCAGGTAGTCCATCATCCTTCCTTAAAGGACTTGCCTAAGATCCTTGAAACACCCTATGTAGGGGAAGATAAGAAAAATAAAAAACCTCCCTATGGATTTGAAATTGAAATGTTTAAAGAAGGAAAATTTGATGAAGAGTTAAAGGATAAAATAATGAAGCAATAAAAAAAGGTGCATGTGCACCTTTTTTTAATTTAGATATCATTTTTTACGTCCATGTATTCTGCAGCGCAAACCCTATAACGACTTTTGAACAAAGAAATAATCATGTGGGCAATCAGGGTCACAGGAGTTAATTCTATGATTAGGTTATCTGGTCATTACTTTAACCAATGAGCCACACCGTACTCTTTAGCCAGCTCCACT
>NZ_JBAPTY010000283.1:0-1521 GCF_049282395.1 Halobacillus sp.
AGTCACGAATAATGAAAAAGAATTCAAAAGAATAAAAAATATCACTATCGAAAATTGGACTAAGTAATGTGTATCTTGATCAGTTTCCGCTCTGATACCAAAGAAAAAGCCGGAACCATGAGTCGTGAGTCGTAAGTCGTGATCCGTAATTAGTAAGTAGTAATTGGTAAGTAGTAATTAGTAAAAGCCGTAACCTTACCCCATATAGTGGACACGAAGAATAATGACTATATTAATCTTAAATAATGGAGGTGTCCATGGAAATCGAAAAGAGGCGGAAGTTTTCAAAAGGGTTTAAGCTGGATGTAGTAAATATGATAAAAATAGGGGATAAGAGCGTAAGAGAACTATCCGTTGAATTAGAGATAGCGGAGAGCATCCTATATAGGTGGATAAAACAATACGACACGGATAAAGGTGAGGCGTTTCCGGGGGAGGGACACCTTAAGCCCTCAGAAGAAGAGGTCAGAAAATTAAGGAAAAAACTAGCAGATGTAACAGAGGAGCGCGATATATTAAAAAAGGCTATAAGCATCTTCTCCAAAGACCAGAAAAGAAATACGATTTTATAGTAAGCAATAAAGCTAGATTTAGTGTAGAGAAGATGTGCCGAATATTGGGAGTATCTAGGAGCGGATATTACAAAAGGAAGAAAAACGGGAAGAGCAAAAGAGCAATAGATCAGGAACGGCTGTTAGAAAAGATAACTGAGATCTATTATGAAAGCAGAGGATTATACGGAAGCCCCAGAATAAGCGCAGAATTAAAGAGACGCGGAGAGAGCTGCGATAAGAAAAGAATAGCCAGGATAATGCAAGAATCTGGCATACGAGCAAAAACAGTAAAGAGATATAGGCGCACAACTAACTCAAACCATAATGAAAAGGTTGCTGATAACCGATTAAATCAGAGTTTTATTGTTCATAGACCAAATAAGGTTTGGGTAAGCGATATAACATATATTCGAACCAAAGAAGGGTGGCTGTATTTAGCGGCAATATTGGATCTGTATTCAAGACGAGTTATTGGATGGAGATTAGATAAAGACTTAGGTTCAGATCTTGTGCTTAGAGCGCTTCAGAGAGCCTTGGAAGAACGAAAGATAGAAGAAGGTATTATTTTCCACTCAGATCGAGGTGTTCAATATGCCAGCGGTGATATGAGAAAAATGTTGACTGAGAATAAAATAATACAGTCAATGAGCAGAAAAGGAAATTGTTATGATAATGCGGTTGTAGAATCATTTTTCCATACCCTTAAAACCGAGCATATAAATTTTGAAAAATATGAGACAAGAGAACAAGCAAAATTGAGCATTTTTAATTACATAGAATTATTTTATAACAGAAAAAGATTGCACTCAACTTTGGGCTATAGATCTCCTGTTGAGTTTGAGAAAACGGAAAGTTGACTAAAATTATTGTCCACTTTTATAGGGTAAGATCAGACATTGTCAGAAGTCGTCCTAAGTGTTTAACATTAAAAAAAGGAAAGCTAAAAAGCTGATTTATATGATTGACG
>NZ_JBAPTY010000284.1:0-1987 GCF_049282395.1 Halobacillus sp.
ACCGATGACTAACGTGTCTTCGGTGATTTGATTTATTTTTTGATTCCTTTTATTATTCATAGAGGAGTCCTCCTTTTGATGTTTGTATTTGTAGGTACAAATGCATCATAACGGAGGGCTTTTTTTCATACAAGAACCTCTATTTGAAATCCCATAGGAATCTCCTGCGGGATGAACATGATCGGTGAGATCCCGGAAGGCGAAGCCTGAGGAAGCTCACCACATGCCCGCGGAAAGCGAGCCGTTCCCTGGAGCCACTTCTCCACCCAATATCTCGGAATCGAGTCTTCAACTAAACGGCCCTATTGCGTAATAATCCTTATGAAAAATCAACAATCAACTATAACAGAGCCATCAATTAACACGTTCGTAATAAAGACGACCTTGGAGTGAGTTTGATGGAAAACGGTGTAGCGAATCATGTTTTTGACATCATTTTTTTAATAAAGTTGGCAGCTATTATAGTTCCTTTAATAGGAATTTCTTTAATTTTGAGGAACTTATTAGGTGCAGATAAGAAGAAATGGTTTTCCTATAACCATATTAATGATTTTCATAAAAAAGGGGAATCGATGCTTCGTGCTTTATTTATTATCCTTCTTCTAGCATCGATGCCGTGGACTATTAATTATCCCTTCGCCATCTCGGTATTGTTAATTGTATTTACAATAGTCCAACTTGGCTTCCAGGCTTTCGCAGAATGGAAATTCTCGTCTAACAGGCAGAATTATAAAGTATCTCTTGTGGAAGTGGCGCTATTTTTTATAGCTATTGTAGGCGTATTCCTCTTATTTAGGTAGAGGATATTTTTTGAATAAAGAAAAAGAGGGTCTTGTATGAAAGGTGTTAAAGATAAGATTTATGGAAGCATTCTGGTGACAGCGGGAGTGATTATTGGAATTACCCTGGTGCTGTCCTATTTTGGCCTTTTTGAAGATCTTCGAATGCTGCGAACTCTGATCGTCCTAGTGATGATTGTACTTATTATCTTCATTCTGGTTCGGTGGAAAGAACAATTAGATGAAAAATATAAATAGCACACAGCTATATAGGGTCAGCTTAGATATGCCTAAGCTGATTTTTTATTGGTTTCAAAAAAATCTTGATTGACTTTACTCCTTAATTTCATTATTATCTAATTAGATGAACAACTAATTAGATAGAAAAGGAGACTTATTATGCAGTTAGATAAAATGGTAGCTTTTCATAAAGCCGCTGGAGATCCCACACGGTTACGTATTATTGCTCTACTTAGACAGGGGCCGCTTCATGGGCAAGCCATTGCAGGGAAACTTGGACTTCGACCGCCGACAATTACCCATCACTTAAAGAAATTAAGGGATACGGGAATGGTTTACTCCCGCCGCGATAAAAACACGATTTATTTTTATCTGGATGAAAAGAAACTTACATTTATGGCAGAGGCTGTGACACGAATAGGAGATGAACAAGTGAAAGCTGATAAAGAGTGGCAGGTAACAGAGAAAGAGGAGCGTCAGATTCTTCAAAACTTTATCACGGTAGATGGAAAACTCAAGCAGATGCCCAGCCAGTTGAAGAAGCGAGTCGTTATTCTGGCTTATTATGTTAAAGCATTCCAACCCGGAAAAACTTATGAGGAGAAAGAAGTGAACGAATACATTCAAACATTCTTTGAGGATTATGCTACGGTGCGAAGAGAATGGATTATGCACCACTTCATGTACAGAGAAAGCAATCGTTATGAACTAAACCCTGAAGAAATGTGGCCCGTCGTTGTCTAACGATAACGCTGGTCTCTTTTTTTAACCAACTAATTAGATGAGTATCTAATTTGAAATGGAGGAGCGTCTAAGGATGTTAGAAAACCATTCGTACCGTCGCTTATTTTATTCAGGTATCATTAGTGGAGTGGGGGACAGGTTCAGTCAGGTCGCCGTGTTGACGCTTATTCTACAGGTTACCGGCTCAGGGATGGCGGTAGGGACCGCACTCGGTTTGCGGATTC
>NZ_JBAPTY010000285.1:0-2727 GCF_049282395.1 Halobacillus sp.
ATGGTAACCCCTCCGGCAATTGGGTTGGAAGAGGTAACGAAAGGATAAGTACCCTGGTCAATATCCAGCATAACCCCTTGAGCCCCTTCAAAAAGCACACGGCGTCCTTCATCCAGGTTATCATTCAACACCACAGAGGTATCGCAGACATACTCTTTGATTTGCTGTCCATAATCGTAGTATTCCTCGAGGATTTCTTCGACCGTAAATGGTTTAGTTTCATAAACTTTTTCAAACAAACGGTTCTTTTCTTCCACGTTCTGTTCCAGCTTTTCTTTAAAGCTTTCTTTATCCATCAGATCAGCCATCCGTATGCCCATACGTGCGGCTTTGTCCATATAGGCCGGTCCGATTCCTTTTTTCGTGGTGCCAATCTTATTCGCACCTTTTTGCTCTTCCTGCAGGGTATCAAGCTTCAAGTGGTAAGGAAGAATCACGTGCGCGCGGTTGCTGATTCGAAGGTTTTCCGTAGATACTCCCTTATCATGTAAGTATTTCAGTTCCTCAAGCAGTGCTTTAGGATCAATGACCATTCCATTGCCCAGGACACAAGTTTTATCATTAAAAAAGATTCCAGAAGGTATTAAATGCAATTTATAAGTAACGCCATCAAATTTGATTGTATGCCCGGCATTGTTTCCACCTTGATAACGTGCAACAACCTCGGCATTTTGTGATAGAAAATCGGTTATCTTGCCTTTTCCTTCGTCTCCCCATTGGGTTCCGACTACAACTACTGACGACATAAGGCACCTCCGCCAAAAATTTGTTTTATATTATTTCCACCGTCAGTTTACCAATGATATCCTTGCAAGTCAACGCAATTCCCGAACAATAAACCAAATAATCCATTTAATAGTTCGGTTATCACAAATCGCTTTTCATTATAAATGCTTACATTTACTTATAAGGATTGAAATATTATCCTTCCTGAATTATGATGACTTATATAATACGTACAGGGGGGGAATCGATGTATCAGGAAGAACGATTGGTGGAAATCGTGGATTACATAAACGAAAATCGGCGGATTTCCGTGGATCAAATTTGTGAGTTATTTGATGTATCCAGAGATACCGCAAGAAGAGACCTTGTTAAATTAGAAAATAAAAAAGCGATTGTCCGAACCAGAGGTGGAGCGATTTCACCTGGAACCAGCCCTGAAATTAAAAATTATCGGCACCGTCTTCACAGCGTATCTAGTGAAAAAAGAGAAATTGGAAAGCGTGCCGCATCTCTGCTGGAACCAGGTAATACCGTCATTCTTGATACTTCAACCACTGTGCAGGCATGTGCGGGAGAATTGGAAGACACGGAAATGACCGTCATCACGAATTCCATTCATCAGGCTGAGATTCTATCAGGTAAAGATCATCTCAGGATTCATCTTCTTGGCGGGCAGCTTCATAAAGAACATGGTTTCCTGTACGGAACATCTACCATCGACAAACTGAACCAGTATCACGTCGATAAAGTATTTATAGGTGTAGTAGGTATATCTGAGCAAGGCTTGACCATTGGGCATGAAGAGGATGGAATGGTGAAGCGCAAGATGATGGAACAGGCCAAGCAGGTAATCGTGCTAGCCGACCACACTAAGATCGGACTCACGGAGTTCTTTCAGTTCGCTACATTAGAAGATATTGACGTTATGATTACGGATCGCACACCTGAACAGAATTTCCGCGAACTGCTTGAAATCAATCACGTAGAATTAGTTGTAACGGAGGAGGAGAAAGACATATGGAGTTAATTGCGATTGATTTAGACGGTACCCTTCTAAACAGCAGTCACACGATTAGCGAGGAAAATATAAAGGCTATTAAATATGCGCAAGCGCAAGGGGTAGAAGTGGTAGTCGCTACTGGACGGGCTGAGTTCGATGTCCGGGAAGTATTTGCTCATACGGACCTCACCACCTGGGTAATTGGGGCGAACGGAGCTACCATTCACCGCCCGAACGGCACGCTTTTCGATTCCGTACCAATCGAAGAAAAAGACGCGGACGCCATATTAAGCTGGCTGGAACAAGAACAATTCTATTACGAAGTATTCAATGATTCTTCCATCTTAACCCCTCAAAATGGACGCCGCCTCTTACAAATAGAAATGGATCGCATCAAGAGCGCCAACCCCGAGGCTGATTTAGAAGAGCTTGAACAAGCCCTGGAAAAGCAATTCAGCCAGACCGGTTTTTATCATGTTGATTCCTACAAGGATATTACGGAGTCGGGGTCACCTGTCTATAATATTCTGGCCTTCTCATTTGAACAGGAAAAGCTGGACAAAGGCTGGAGCACATTTGAATCGAATCCCGACCTTACCCTTGTCAGTTCAGCCAACCAAAATTTTGAGTTTGAGCATAAAGATGCGTCCAAAGGGCTCGCCCTGCAAAAGCTCGCCGCCCATCTGGACCTTCCAATCAGCGAAACCGCAGCGATTGGAGACAGCCCCAATGACCTTTCCATGCTTCATACGGCCGGCCATAGTGCAGCCATGGCAAATGCGACAGACGTAGTAAAAGAATCCAGTGATTTTATAACCGCTCACAACGACAACCACGGCGTAGCCCAGGCCATCTACCATTGGCTAAAATAATTAGTTCCAATATATGGATGACCTGAGGTGGAAATATCACCCACACAAAAACCCCCGCCAGGAGCTGGTGATCAGCTTCTGGCGGGGGTTTTTTATATGATAAAAATTAGGCCGGAGGAATGTCTGCTT
>NZ_JBAPTY010000286.1:0-43838 GCF_049282395.1 Halobacillus sp.
CCCTACACGAATAGTATTAGTAGCTTGAGCGATTTGACTGATGAGAATCTCAGGTGAAGAACTCGCCAGACCATTTGTACTATGATGCTCAGCAACCCAATAGCGATAGTAGCCTAACTCCTCTGTAAACCTTGCGAGTTCAATCGAATGCTGGAGGGCTTCATTTGCCATTTCCCCTTTAGAAATAGGACTCTGATCTAAAACACTGAGCTTCATGATGATCTTCCTTTCAAATAAACCGGCAGTTACGTAAAAATTTACTTATATACATCTTTCATGATTTGCTGTAAGATTTGTAACTGCTCCTCAAATAAGAGTTTGTACCGTTTCTTTAATACATCAAATTCTTCTTTCCCTTTATCAGTAAGGTAATACCAGTACACTTTTTGTCTTTTCTTATCGTGAGACTTATAATCTTCGCGTCTGTATAGAAGACCTTCTTCCGTCATCTCGTGAAGAGTATCCAGTAACGTAGAAGGTGCAGGTATCCAGTTCTTTGTTAATTGTTTAAATTCTGTCTTAAAATGTTCGCTAATCATTGGTTGATGGATTTGAAGTAAATGCATAATATAAAACTTTGTAAATTGAGCGGCACTCATGTTTAAGGCGAATCGCTTGGGATTATTTTTATGAGACATCCTTATCCACTCCTTAGGTATAGGCTTCTTCCTCCATTTTACAATAAAGAGTGGACGGTTTGTCTACTATTACGCACATTCGTTCGGTTATTTTGGTTTTTTATTTATCATTTCGGAGTTGCTACTAAGTTTGAAGAGAGAATATGTGATTGTGTTACAACCACCTAATCTAAATTGAATGAAATTCCAATTTTTCCAAAGTTTTTCGTATCTCTTAAGTATTCAAAAGCGTTTTTGTACTCATCTAATGAAAATACACGATCGAGCTGAGGTTTTATGTTGTGTTTTTCAATAAATTGAAGCATCTCTTTTAGCTCTTCTGCACTGCCCATAGTAGAGCCAAGCAAGTTATACTGTCCGTAGAAAAACTTTCGAATATCTAGTTGAATTTGATCTTCTGTCGTAGCCCCAAATGTTACGATCGTTCCTCCTTTTCGTATAATATTCAGTGATTTATCGAATGTAGCCTTCCCGATACTTTCAATTAATAAATCGATAGACTCATTATGAAGTGCTTCATTCCAGTCGTCTTCTGTTTGAATGGCTCGATCTGCACCCAATGCTAGCGCCTGTTGAAGCTTATCTTCAGAACGAGAAGTAACGATAACCCGTGCTCCTATAGCTTTTGCGTATTTTAAGACAAATGTCAGTACACCACTGCCGATTCCAGGAAGCATAACCGTTTGGTCTTTCTGCAAATTACCTCGAGTAAATAAAGCTCGATAAGCTGTTAAAGCAGCAAGAGATAAAACTCCAGCTTCTTCAAAGCTTAAATGTGAAGGTTTAGTCTCGAAGTGATTTTCATCACTAGTATAAAACTGCGCAAACGTTCCGTGATCGGGAAGGCCTACGATTTCAAATCCTTCCGGAGGGGCGGAACTGTTTCTCTTCCAGCCTAATCCCGGGTTAACTACAACTTCATCACCAACCTGAAATCTGCTTACTTTTTCCCCAACGTCCATAACTGTACCTGCGGCATCTGAACCTGGAATTAACGCAGGATCTTCTGGCTGGTGTCGCTTAGTAATGACAGCCAAATCACGCCTGTTCAATCCGGCTGTATGTACCTTTACTTTCACTTCCTTTTCCCCTAGGTTCGGGTCTTCCATTTCTTTTACTGTTAACCCTTCGATCCCAACTATTTGTTCATGTACTATTGCTTTCATATTCAACACTCCTTCCAATGAATGATTCTTAACAAGTCTATCAATTAAGTTGGGAACTATCCACCACTTCCCATTGTTGCAGGTTACTTGAAGAGGGGTTTTTATGCTCGTTATTTTAAGGGAGAGCATCTCGTTCTCAGTGGATAGCCTCTTTCCTTTACAAGAGTTATAGGAACCATTCCTTTCTATAATTTCGTGAAGTAGGATACTGTAAATTTCTATGCAGGAGTTGGTTTACCATTTCTTCATATGTATTTACTTAAAGATGAGCTGTTTGGACAGCTTTTAAAAAACTCTCTTTTACAAGAAAGGTTCTGTTAAAACCTTAGACGGATCTTTTAAATAATTGACGATTGTAACGGAGGTAGCCCATTGTGATCACCGATGTTGTTCCTGTATGCTATCCCCTCTCACCTTCACTTATAGGCTATATGACGCTATATAAATATATAAAAGCCCATCTCTGTCATGAACAGAAATGGGCTTGAGTATAGAATAATAGCAATTTCTTAGGGGGAGAATGCTGTTATTATTCACTTAGGATTTTAACTTGCACAGACTTTCTGCCGAAATCAAGAGCATCTTCGCGCTCTGGGATAAAGACATCAATGCGGTTACCATTGATAGCTCCGCCAGTATCTGCTGCAATAGCTTCACCGTAGCCTTCTACATATACTTTAGAGCCTAGTGGAATTACATCAGGATCCACTGCAATAACTTTTTGATCAGGATTTGCACGGAGGTCCACACCTGTAGCAGTCACACCACTGCAACCAGTACAGAATGCAGTGTACGCTGTAGCTTCTGCCGTAAATTCTTTCACTACGTCACTGCTTGAATCACTAGATTCTTCTGATTTAGATTCAGAAGCTGATTCATTACTTGATGAATCATCATTGTTGGATGAACTGGCTGAAACTTCAGGTTCAGAAGAAGCTTGTCCATTTACTTTAAACTTATCTCCTGGGTAGATTAGAGTGGAATCAAGATTGTTCCAATCCATAAGATCATCTACGCTAATTCCATACTTGTTAGAGATTTTATATAGGGTATCACCGGACTTAACCGTATAGGTAGCGTCGTTAGTGCTTTCTTCTGAAGAAGAACGCGACTCTTTTGATACCGTAAGCTGTTGATTAGGGTAAATTAAATTTGAATTCAAGTCGTTCCATGATTTTAGTTGACTTACGGATACATCATATTTTTTTGAAATGCCCCAAAGCGTGTCACCTTTATCAATCGTATATTCTTCAGCACTCACAGAAGTTGCGAATGCACCTGTTAATGCTACCGTAGCTGCTACTGAGAAAATTTTCTTTTTCATGTAGTTAATGCCTCCTCTAATTAATTCCAAAAATCACGAAGTGTTTATTTCACTAACTACAAGACTATCAGAATTTATTTATATTTTAAGAACAAACACCTAACAGTTTGATTTCAAAGGTAACATCCATATTTCATATAGATTACAAACCTCTGCATTATAAATGTATACCAGTGAAATTACGACAAATTCAGCTTTTCCTAATCAATGGCAAGAGATATTTTCTATTCACTCCCAAATTTGTTGTATAGTTCTAGTCCCTCTCTTATCCCAAGAAAAAAAGCCTGCCCATGAGGGCAGGCTTTATTCTATTCAGCTAATGCTGCTACTTGCTTTTGAACCGCTGGATCATTTAAATACTCATCATAACTCATTTCTTTATCAACGATACCATTTGGAGTGATTTCAATAATTCGATTCGCAATCGTTTGAATAAACTCGTGGTCATGGGAAGCAAAGATGACAGATCCCTTAAAGCGAATTAACCCTTTGTTTAAAGAAGTAATGGATTCGAGATCTAAGTGGTTGGTAGGTTCATCTAATAGTAACACATTGGCTTTAGAGAGCATCATCTTAGAGAGCATGCAGCGAACCTTTTCTCCACCGGAAAGCACATTAGCTTTCTTCAAAGCTTCTTCTCCGGAGAACAGCATACGCCCAAGGAAACTTCTTAAGAACGTTTCTGTTTCATCTTCAGGAGAATATTGACGAAGCCATTCCACCAAATTCAAGTCAGAGCGTTCAAAGAACTTCGAGTTATCTTTAGGGAAATAACTCTGTGAAGTAGTGACTCCCCACTTATACGTTCCTTCATCCGGCTCTATTTCACCCATAAGAATTTGAAAGAGAGTAGTCTTTGCAGTTTCATTAGCTCCGACTAATGCCACTTTATCATCTTTATTAAGTGTAAAGCTGATATTATTCAACACTTTAACACCATCAATTGTTTTAGATAAATTCTCTACTGTTAATAGATCGTTGCCTATTTCACGTTCAGCTGTAAAAGCAATGTAAGGATACTTACGTGATGAAGGCTGAATATCATCCAGCGTGATTTTTTCCAACAGTTTTTTACGTGATGTAGCTTGTTTGGACTTGGAAGCATTTGCGCTAAACCTGGCTATAAACTCTTTCAAATCTTTGATTTTCTCTTCTTTTTTCTTGTTTTGTTCCTCAGCCATTTTTGTGGCAAGCTGACTTGATTCATACCAGAAGTCGTAGTTCCCGACATAAACTTGAATCTTGCCATAGTCAAGGTCAGCTATATGGGTACACACATTATTCAAAAAGTGACGATCGTGAGAAACTACAATGACCGTGTTTTCGAAATCAATTAAAAAGTCTTCTAACCATTGAATTGCTTTAATATCTAGGTGGTTGGTAGGCTCATCCAACAATAGAACATCTGGATTGCCAAATAGAGCTTGAGCAAGCAGAACTTTTACTTTTTCAGAACCTGCAAGTTCACTCATCTTTTTCTCCTGGAGATCCTCTTTAATACCAAGACCTGTTAGGAGACGAGCGGCATCTGATTCCGCTTCCCATCCATTCATCTCGGCAAATTCACCTTCAAGTTCAGCTGCTCGCATACCATCCTCTTCAGTGAAATCACCTTTCATATAAATGGCATCTTTTTCTTTCATTACTTCGTACAAACGAGTATTACCCATGATTACTGTTTCCAGAACTTGATACTCATCATACTCAAAATGGTTTTGCTTTAAAACAGACAGACGCTGATTATTCTTTAGAGAAACTTCCCCAGTCTGTGGCTCGAGCTCTCCACTTAGAATGTTAAGGAAAGTCGACTTTCCTGCACCATTAGCACCGATTAGTCCATAACAATTTCCTGGGGTAAACTTTATATTCACGTCTTCAAATAACTTTTGATCGCCGAAACGAAGACTAACATTATTTACATTTAACATTAAAAATCCTCCAGTATTCGAATGTATAACATTAAGACATTATAACATTCATCCGAAAGATATAACAGGTTTCACTTATGATTTAAAATAATCTTGTTCAATCAGCCATTCTTTAAATAGCTCAAAATCATTCTCCACTGTTTCTTTATAATATCTGGACCACAGACCTAATTGATGGCGAAACAATTTCTGATCAGAGCCTATCGCTTTAAGGATAGCCTTTTCGCTATGATAATCCATAATACCATTCTCGATATCTGCATCTGCGCGCGCGTGGATTTTGGCACTAATTTGAGCCATGGTTTTGATTGTCTGTGTAAATTTCTTATAGTCATCCAGATTCTTTTCTCTTAAGTCCTTGGAGAAAGGTGACCTTTCACGCACATAGAAATCATGTCCATCCATTCGGAAGTACCCTAAATATGGGTCTGCCTGATGGTGCATGGCGTGCTGAGTGTGTGCAACTCTTCTTCCCTGATGTTTATTATCTTCCCAAAATTGTTCGTCATAAGGGAAGAAATAAGCTGGAATCGGGGAGCGAGCCTCTTTGGCTTCTAAAATGATATCATCGTGGTGCACTTCACCCTCTTGTCCTTCTATCAGGATGTAATATCGTTTAAGACCTGTTGATCCAATACCTGAACCGTTCTTCTTTACAACATCTTTAATACTGTAGAATGAATCCTTTTTTTTCGTTTCTGGATTTAAAGAAGACAGATATTCTTTCCATGCGGATTCCAGTTTATCCCTTTCCTGCTTCGAGACGGATGAAAGTTTGTCTTTTCCAATATCAAATGAACGGATGGAGTTATGATCGACTACGGTTTGTTTATCAAGTTCGTGAGAAGCATGTCTTTCTTCAATTTTTTTCAAGGTTTTCTTAATTGGACCTTTTGTGTTCTCGGAAGTAAATTGAAGGGATTGTGGATCTTCGTCTCCTTCTTGAAATGCTTTTAGCTGCTTACGGTACGCTTTTAAATACTGATCAACAAATTCATCTTCCTCTTTATCTGAAAATTCCTGCTTTTCAGACATAAGGCGGATACTGACAACCATTCGAAGAATATCGTATAAATAAGAACCTAAATATCCTTCGTCAAAATCATCAACATCGAAAACAATGTCATGGTTTTCATTGAGGAAGGCACTAAAGTTGTCAAAGTGCATGTCTCCCATAATCCACGTGGGTTTATCTTTTGGAGTGTGAAAAGTAAAGGGGAATTCAGTAACATCAAAGAAGAATAAATAAGCACTGCCTCTAAAAAAGCTGTAGGAATCTTCTCTCATTTTCTGATATTTCTTCTTGCGGCTGGACTGGGATAACTTCATAATACTTCCGTCGAATTGCTCAAGTATCGTGCCCAGTGTGTTTTTTCTGAGTTTTTTCTTGGTTGATAATATATGTTCCAGCTGCGGATCCATATAGCACCCCTCCCATTAATACTTGTGATCTCTTTTCCCGCTTCCTGCTTAATTATAAACAAAAAAACGGCCGCTCGAAAGGCGGCCGCTTCGCTATCTTAATTTTTATAATACAAACTATTGTTCTCCACTACCTGCAGGACTTTATTTTCCTGTTTCATCGGATTGCCGCATTTAGGGCAAAGATTTTCTTCATTTGTTCTGAAGTTATCCCTCATCCAACAGTTACAGTCGTCAGATGTGCAAACCCAAATTTTAGTTTCTTCTTCTTTAATTTCTGCCTGATTCTTTTTACCGAAAGCCATGTTTGAAGCCTCCTCTAGACATAAATTATGTAAAAGAGACTGACTCTGAAGCCAGTCTCTTTCTATTTTTTAAATTATAATTTAGTTACGTTTGCAGCTTGTGGTCCGCGGTTACCTTCTGTGATTTCGAATTCCACAGATTGACCTTCTTCTAGAGACTTAAAGCCTTCTTCGTTGATCGCGCTGAAGTGTACGAATACATCGTCTTCTCCTTCAACCTCAATAAAACCAAAACCTTTTTCCGCGTTAAACCACTTCACTGTACCTGTTTTCATAGGAATGGATCCTCCAATATTTCTAAAATTAATATGTGCTTACCATACTGAAAAAATCACATATTATAAAAAGTACCAATAATGCTTGATCACTCTTTATAATAGGTGATTCTTATTAATTGGTAAGCGATATCTCTTATATAGAATATAATACTATGACTCACCGGTTAAGTCAAGTAGTGCTTCTTAACATCCTATACAGTTAAGTATATCCATTTCTGATAAAATTTATTCCACTTTTTCACGATTTTTCTATGATTCCACAGGCAATCCTCTTTCCGGCATTCCCGCTAGGCTGAGACCGATAGTCATCCGGCTGCTGATGGATGATGACCGATTTTCCGATAATATCCTTGACCCGAAACCGGTCTGTAAAGAAAATCATTCGAGCCCTTCCTTGATTAGAAAACAACACCGGGAAGTCACCTGCATGGTTTCCATGTGGTTGTTGATCTGGGTTCCAATGCCCTCCGGCCGAAGCAAATGGATCTTTTCCTTCTCCTAATTCACAAATTCCTTTTTCATGAATGTGAAATCCATGAGGGCCCACCTGTGTTCCATCCTTTAATGTCTGAAATTCAGGCAAACCTTCGACTTGCACAAATACCTCCACACCATATGGCATTTCGTAAAAATACATGGCTCCTTTTAAATCAGGAGCAAGCGGACTGCTCCTAAAAGTTACCTTAGCAGTCTGGGAAGTATAAGCTGACCTGTAAGGTGAGTAGGAATAATACGAATACATACTCTTCGACCTCCTTTGTCCTTATAAATATGCTTAACCTAGAGACTTCATGATAGTAATTTCATTACACCGCATAGGTGATTGTTATTCTCTGCATACAAAAAGGACCTGAAATAAGTTCAGACCCTTTACAGAGATGTGATTTTCAAAGATTCGCTGTGTAAGAAGGAGGAAGAAGTTCTTACACAGCGATATCTTTTCACTTGATCTAGCTTATGAACAATTTGTGAAGGTTAGACCAGGTTTTTTATCTGGTCAAACTTTTTCTCTAGAGGACCAATATCGGCCGGGTGCTCTACACTATGAATCAGGCTGTTGAAGGTAGCATCAATTTGATGACGCCACTCATCTACATGATCTTCCAGCAGATGTTGCCATTGCTGTTCATAGTAGTCCTTCATAATTTTATTCGCTTCGTCGAGCTGATTTTTTAAGATGGGAGAGATAAGGTCAGCGAATTCATCTTTCATATCCTCTTTCTCATTGAGCTCAAAAAAAGCACGTGGACTTTTGAACATTTTCAATATTGATGAGGATTGCCGCTCATCGATCACAAGCTCTCCATGGAATGCAGGCAAAGGAATCGATATCCATTCCCGGCGTTCCAATCTAAGGTGATTTCTTACTTTTTTCAACTCCGCTTCAGTTTCCTGTTGTATTTGGTCAATCAAACCTTCAAGAAGACGCTCAATTCTAACACCAACCGCTTTGAACTCCTGATTCATCTCAAATTCTATTTCCTGAACCAATTCATTCCGTGCTTCTCTAAGTTCATTCTGAATAGTTTGATCTTTTCCATTAATGGTGGCCGGATTAAAATGACGCTTAAAATAATCCGTAAAATTTAGCATCATTCGGTGATGGACATAATAGAGCTGTTTGTCTATTTTATTCTTTAGTGCTTCTTTTTCTTTCATGCGGTCGAAGTCTTTTATTACATCAAGAGCTTCCTCTTGTTGAGCTTTTGCTTTCTTCAGGAACTGCTTCCGCTCTTCTTCGTTGAGTTGATTATTCTCAATAAACGTGGCGAGTGTTTCTTTTAATTCATTTAGGTTCCGCTCCATAGACTGAATTAAAACCTCAGCAAGCTCCCCATGCAGAAACTGATTAAACTGAGCTTCAAACGCATTAATACCGGAGGATTGGCCTAGCTCCCCCTGTTTTTCTCGTAAACCCATCAGACTGGATAGTGAAAAAAGACGTGGCTTCCGAATATCGAAGCTTCCCAGCTGATCGGCTACATATTTTTCTACATGCTTTACTTCCTCTTCTGAAGAGGCCAGATCCACCGCATTTATAATAAAGAACATCTTATCCATAGCGAAACTATCTTTGACGCGTCCTAATTGCGTAAGGAAAGATTGATCTGCTTTGGAGAATGGGTGGTTATAGTATGTGACAAAAAGGACAGCATCCGCATCCTTGATATATTCAAACGATACATCGGTGTGTCTGGCGTTCACTGAATCCGCTCCCGGCGTATCCACCAGAGTAATTCCTGCCTCCGTGAAAGGGCAATCGTAAAAGATTTCTACAGATTCAATAAAACACGATTTAGATTCTTCAGCTACGTACATAGAAAATTCATCCCACGGAATGGAAATGGACTGACCTAAATAATCTTTCATCAATTTATATCCACTTAAAAAAGCCTCTAAAAATGAAGCGGATTTGTGTTCCAGGCGGCTCCAATCCTGTACAGTTTCCAATTGTCTTACGTAACCGGAAAGTGTTTCACTACGTAATTCCAACTTTGTAAAAATCGGTTCTAAATCATCTAACAGTTCTTCTTCTTTCTTTATAATCGCCTGAATCGAGCCATGAGGATGTTCATCGCTGGAAGGCGATATTTTATTGATGGTCGCCGTAGTCGGATTGGGAGAGGCTGGTAACAGAGTATCTCCTAGAAGAGCATTAGCGAAGGATGATTTTCCTGCACTAAAGGCGCCAAATAATGCTACCGTATAATGTCTGTTACGCAGTCGATCCTGCTTATCCCGAAGCTGATTAAATAACCCGTCAATTCCTTCAACATCCTCTACAATCGATAGAGCCTTGGTTACTCTTTTCAGTGTGGAATCAATAGAGGCAGGTCCCTCTGTGAGTGAGGAATCCGGAATCTGATTTTCTTCAAAGTTACCTTCTACAGTCTTTGTCAACAGTTCACTTGTAATCTGTTTATGCTGAACGCGTTTTTCCCGCTCCTCAAGGTCGGTCTTAATCAAATCCTTAACCATGGAAGGAAGCGTCTCATTTTCAAGGCTCTTGTACAAATTCTTTCGGTAGGAAGCAAGATCTTCCTCCATCTGTTCCAGTTCTTCTTCAATCTGATCTTTTTCTTCCATAGCCTGGAAAACAGACTTATTTTTTTGATACTCCTTTTTCTTTTCATTTCTTATGTGGCTTTCGATTTGATTCCACCACTGATTCACGAACTGACGCATCTCTTTCTTGATATCATTGGACAACTGATCCGTATATCGAAGAATATAGTGACCGGTGACAGAAGCACCTGGTTCTATCATATCCTGCAGTTTAGCCTTCTCATAAATAAAGTTAAACCGCTGGATTTCATTCAGAAGCTCTTCATCGGTTATCGAAAGCTCTTCCGAAACTTCCAAAAGACGTTCTTTAAGCGGCCACTTTAAATTTTTTTCAATGCTCTCGAGGACCTGATCATAAAAAGCGGATTCTCTTTCTTCTTTAACTTCTTCTGTCTTTTTTTTGGTGAATAATACGCCTACTTTGAAGCCTCTCTGTCTGGATTCAAGAAATTTTTCTGCTTCGTCCCGTAATGAACTCGGCATGAGGTAAGCGTTCGGAATGAATGAAGATACACGCCGTTTAAAAAGATCCGCAGCATCTGAAATGACCTGTTCAGTATCTCTTCGATCTTCCTGGGTAAGATGGCTCTCACTCATTCCTTTATCTAATTGCTCTTTACGATCTTTTAACTCCTGTTCCCGCTCAAAAAATCCATCCGATCGATTATGTACGCTTTCCTCGATTATGGTTTCTGCAGCCTTTAGAGCCTGCTCCTGAACCCGAGAATAAGAAGACGAATACAACTGGGTAAACGCTGCTTTTAATGATTCATACTCATTCTTATCATAAGAAAAGTCCTTTAGAGAGATATAATAAATGGCTTCAGGCTTAATTCCACGGGTGGAGAACGAATGTTCGACACTCTGTTTAAAGTCTTCAAATGACAGTTCCGCTTCGTTGTGTTTATCGATTTGATTAATGACGACAGAGAATGGTGTTCCGCGTTCTTGCATCTCCATTAAAAACTTCACATTGACTTCGGATTGAACATGGTTATAATCCATTACATAATACAGAACATCCATCAGATGCAGCGAGGATTCTGTAATTAAACGATCCGCATCATTCGTCGAATCTACTCCCGGTGTATCCAATACGGTGACATGCTCAGGCAGACCGCAGTCAGGACGGCTGATTACAACCCTCGATATATCACTTCCATTCTTACACAAGGCCTGTATAGTTTCAAAATCCGTTTCCCCTTCATACTTTTCCGGAAGATCATGATGGAAATAAGTCATGGTATAAGGTTCGCCAGCCTTAATTTCCACAATATTGGCGCTGGTTGGTATGGGACTCGAAGGCAGCATTTGTTTATCCAGCAAATGATTAATTAACGTGGATTTACCAGCGGAAAAATGCCCTCCAAACCCGACCATCACTTTTTCATGCATTAATTTATCGATTACATCCAGAACCTTTTCACTCTGAGCAGGATCTTCTGTTTTTAAGTATTGATAGAGATTCTGTAATTGTGTAACGGTCTCTCTCGTTGCTGTCATGCCATTTTCCCCTTTTTGAGTATAGTGTATCATGATATTACTTCGATTGAGTATGATTCACAAGATCATCCAAAAAAATTCATCCGTCGATATAAGGAAGTGGTTCTTTAGTATCTAACTGTCCGAGAACTTGTTTAATCGGTGACCTGTTCCCTTTCATCCAATCGCCCAGACTAAATTTGACAGGATTGCTATCTCCTCCAAGCCCGAAAAGCATAGATAGAGACTCAGGGTAATAACACGCTGTATGAATAGTGCCTGACCAATGGCTGTACCGCTTCGAAAAGATCGGATTCCCGGTTTCATTCAAGTACTTAAAAGCTTCCCTTCCTGTAGAAAGTTGAGGATGCCCTTCTCTTAACGAACGGAGCCGAGTATGGGATTCTTCCACATGACGACGGTTTTCCTGAGGAATGACTTCAAAGTGATTCGTACATACACTTTCCTGCCGAACACGAATCCCCCTGGGCGAACCCTCTACAATTCTTGAATTTCTGCTCCGATCATAAAGTACATAATTAAAGGAATGACGGTGGGGAAGCTCCTTTAACCACTCAACCGCTTCATCCGTTGTCTTACAATTTTCAAGTAATATTCGTGTTAAAAGACAACAGATCAAACCGTCTTCCGGTTTAATCCGATTAACAAAATTATACCCTACACAAAGACCGTATTCATTCATTCCATCTGTTCTACCGATGATCCGTTGAGAAGGACCAATCAAAGCAGGACCTTCCGAAGGCTGAAATATAACAAGACGTCCTTCATAGGTTTTCGGGTGATAATCGTAGTTACGAGCAAAGAAGTTCTCTTTAGCCATAATGGAGCATCCGGAGTGAATCCAGTCCTGCTGCCAGCCGCTGAATTCATGAACAACCTCCTCCAGGGGCCATCCCAAACCGGCTGAGAGCCCTTCTAATTCAGCCCACAGCCCGCTTGAATATTTCATAAAAAAGGCTTTGGCTTCCTTTTGATTGACCCTGTATTTACGCATGGATTTGGTTCTTCGATTACGATATTTAGTAAGCAGTGGATTTTCTTTTAGCTGCTCGGCCTGATAACGTCCGAATGCATAATGACTTCCCTTAAACTGGATAACGTCTGAATAAATCTGTTTCATCCTTTTTTCTCCTCGAACTTCTATTCCTCAAGCCACTCCCAAATAGAGTTGTGAAAGGCGGGATCGTGCAGAATATGATTATGATCGGTGTCCTTAACAATTGTCATGTTCATCCCGAACGTATTTTCATACCATTCGCTTAAACGCTCCGGATGAACTACTTCATCATGCTCTCCTACATAAGTACGTACTCGGTCTTCCATTCCGCGAAATAAGTCTGCTGGCACTTTCTCAAGAAAGCGGGACATCATTAAGCGGAAGCTGAGCGATAGCCTTCCTGAATGATGGAATTCATCCGGAATTTGAGCAACAGTCCAGTTCAAAATGCGTTTTACCCCTAATTTGTACAATACCATTAGAGTTCCTGCCTTTTTCTGATACACAACATAATCCACATCTGTAGAAGGTTTAAATTGATCCGTAGCATCATTACGATAAACCGAAAGAGTGGGATGGAAAAAGGGAGAAATAAATAAGTATTGATCAGCTGCCTTGGGGTTTCTATGAATCAGCCTTAACAAATTAGCACACCCCATCGAGTGACCAACTAATAAAATTTGATCATACCCTTTTTTCTTAACAAAATGGATGAAGTCAAATAAATCATCATCAAACTGCTCCATATAAGAAAGGTCCCCGCGAGAGTTCAATTGATCGTACCCTCGCAATATTGGTAAAAATACATCGGCTTCTAATTCCAGCGATTCAGCAAATTTTTCCTGGTGGTTCAACTCAGCGGTAATGCCATGGATTAGAATCACAGCTCGATTTTTGGGTCTGTCTTTTTCAAAAGAGACATACTGTAAATGGGAGAAATCTCTTGCCGTGTACGTTTTCCAATTTGTTTTCACCATTCCTTGATCACCTCTATTCCATTTGCTGGAGGTATTTTGTAAATTCATTCACAGGGAGCTCATGCTGAAGCCGCTGCTCCAATCGTTCCATGTAATTCTTACTTAGATAAAAACGTCCTCCGCGATGGATCTCTCTTGCGTAATGGAGGGGAGGAGTAAGACTTTCTTTTTTGTGAATAACGGTAAATGAAAGAGCTTCTACCACGGGGCCATTATGAAGAGTCACTTCAACTACTACCGGCCTGTAGACATGGTTTGACACACCTTCCCGGCGAAATAAATAATCAAGAGCTTTCTCCGTAATTTTATACACCACTCCCTCTACTGAGTCTCCGCTTCTCTCGATAATATCTGCTCGCCCACCATCAGCACGATGATAAGAAAAGCCCAGGTGATATCCTTGCAGCTCTGCTCCACCTTCAATTTCCTGAAATAAGTTCTGCACACCACTTTTATAGAACCGCTCATGGTCCATACATGATCCGAAAGCGAAATAATAATAAGATTCCTTCTTTAATAATTGTTCCACCTTCCAGTCCCGGTGAAGAACTGGTTTTCCTTCTGGTGGATGGGGATAATAATAAACGTACGCAGAATAACTCTTCTGCTGGGTATGAACCGCGGACGTTTCTCGTTTAAATAATGAATCTGGATCTTTCTCTCGGTATCCTTCCAGTCGATCCAACTGTTGTAACATTCCTTCATCAATTTCGTACAATTCCCCATAAGCAAGAGAAGCTTCATTTTTTATTAAGAGGGGGTAATAAGAAGATCCTGAATAAAGCTCGCCGCTCGTCCAGGCTTGTTCGGATATAAGTGAAGCTCCTTCGAGGAAATGATGATTTTGTTCATTTTTGCGTAATGATCCATAAACAAACGCGTACAAATTCCTGCCTCCTTGTTTCTACATTAACTCAAATTCAACTATCATTAATAGCTTGAGCACCTTGAATGGCACGAAGTACAGCTTGCTCTACCACATGAGCAGCTAAACTTGAAAGACCATTTAGATCCACCTCTACTTCATTTGTAGTTAATGTAAATAAAGTGTCTCCATCTACAAATGTATGAGAGGGACGTATGGTTCTTGCAAGTCCATCATGAGCAAGGGCAGCTATTTTATTAGCTTGTGGTTTGGTCAATTTAGCATTAGTTATAACAGATCCTATCGTTGTATTTCCACTAAATCGGTTTGTGTCTGTCTTTTCTAAGGATTGAATCAGCACATTCTCCGTTCCTAAGAAGCGCCCTTCCTTCTGAACGCCCGCAACAATTTGTCCTGTTTCCGGATCAATGACGTCACCAAAGCTGTTCACAGCTACGACAGCTCCAATTTTTAAATTTCCCGCCTGAACCGCATAACTGCCTATTCCGCCTTTCATCGCATGATCTGGTCCCAGAACTTTCCCTACCGTTGCGCCTGCGCCCGCACCTTCTGCACCATCCTTAAAAGGAATAGGGGCAAAAGCGTTTGTACTGGCCTGATAACCCATCTCCCGGTCCGGTCGAACCCCTGCGTTACCTGTATGAAGATCAAACAAAATCGCACCAGGGACGATCGGCACTCGGGCGACCTGCACATCAAAGCCAATCCCACGCTCCTCAAGAAACTTCATAACGCCCGCTCCCACATCCAGCCCGTAAGCACTTCCTCCTGAAAGAAACACAGCGTGTACTTCCTCCACCAGGTTTTCAGAACGGAGCAGGTCTGTTTCTCTAGTTCCAGGTGAACCCCCGCGAACGTCTACGCCCCCTTTTGCCCCTCTCTCACAAATAATAACGGTGCACCCTGTATTCGCATGAGGGTCTTTAGCCTGACCTATCCGGAAACCTTCTATATCCGTTAGTTCGATCTTTTTCATATCTTTCGCCCCTTTTAGTTTTTATGTAGGAAAGATTGGGGAAAACTTCAATATACCAAATGCAGGAGGTGCTTCTAAATGGAAAGAAATCATTTAATTGTTCATGGCAGAGTACAGGGAGTAGGCTTTCGTGCCTCTGCCAAGCAAATTGCAGACCAGCTTGATATAACAGGCTGGGCTAAAAACAAGTCAGATGGAACGGTGGAAATTGATGCTGAAGGCGAAGGCCGCCAGTTGAAACAATTCATAGATAAAATAAATGAAGGTCCTACCCCATTTGCCAAAGTTGAAGCTTTAGATATTACTGAGAAAGAAGCAACCAATAGTTATGAGAGTTTTCGAACCATTTAATAATCTTGACCGCAGGATTTCCTGCGGTCAAGTTTTTTATTTCCTATTATTTTTTGTGCATTGGCCGTACAATAACCTCATTCACATTGACATTAGAAGGCTGAGTTGCCGCATAAGCAACAGCGCGTGCAATGTCATTCGCTTCCAGTGGGTCCATGCTGCTATCTTTGAACATGTCCAGTACTTCACCGTCCGTTATATGATCGGTCAATTCTGTATCTACCGCTCCCGGAGAAATGTTAGTCACTCTTACGCCTGAACGTGACAATTCTTTTTCCATCCCCATGGAAAGAGCACGGACTGCATATTTCGTTGCACTGTAAACCGTACTTGAAGGAAATACTTCGTGGCCGGCCACAGAAGACACATTAATTATGTGTCCAGCATCCTGTTCCAGCATAACAGGAAGAGATGCATGAATGCCGAACAATACCCCTTTAATGTTCACATCAACCATTTGCTCCCACTCATCTACGTGGTCATTTTTTAAGAAGGATAAAAGCATGACGCCGGCATTATTAACCAGGATATCGACGCTACCGAATTGATCCTTCGTTTCTTTTACAAGCTGCTCTACATCTTCTTTTTTGGTGACGTCAGTTTCCACCACTTTAGCTTCTACATTATAAGATTCTGTAATTTCATTCGCTAATTCCTGTAATCTCTCGGATCGCCGTGCTGCAAGCACCACGTTGGCACCTGTGTCAGCAAGATGATGGGCAATAGCTTTTCCTATTCCACTGCTTGCCCCTGTAATGATTGCTACTTTATTTTTTAGTTTAGTCATAGTGTTCCCTCCTATTAAAAGCTTCTCAAGGTATTTACCCTTTTTAATTCAATTTTATTCATACACCGGACGATCGCAAACCCGTGAACTATAAAAAACCGCCTCTATAAATAGAGACGGTTTTAAGTATGGATATTATTGTTCTTCAAAGAACTTACGGTTTAACTCGATGTATTTGTTTTCTTCTTCAGGTACTTCATCCTCTATATAAATAGCTTCAACCGGACATACAGCTTCACAGGCGCCACAGTCGATGCAAATGTCAGGATCAATGTAAAACATATCTTTACCTTCTTCTATACAATCTACAGGACACACATCCACGCATTCCCCGGCTTTTTCATCTTTACAAGGGGATGTAATAACAAATGCCATAGATATTCTCCTCCTTCTAGTTGTTAAATGTGTTTAAGTAACTATTCACGTTAACTAGTTTCGATAAACACTAAAGTCTATGATAACGACTATAGTATAATTTAGCAATTACTTCCGCTAAAATTCGACCAAATTAAGCAAATTTCCCGGGAGCTAGTAATTCTCCTGCCAAATTCGCTCTACCATGTATTCTCCCCCCTGCTTTTGCACTAAAAACATATCAGGGTTTGATAAACGTTTCCATTCATAAAAACCGATTTCCCGGTTATACTTTTGCAGCAGCAATGCAAGAAGGTTGCCGTGTGTTACAAGAAGTACATTCCCACAATCCTCTTGTTCAAGCTCATCGACAAGGGAGAGGATTCTCTTTTTTGCTTCCTGTGATGACTCGCCGCCTGAAAATTTCAACTCAGGATCTTTGAACGTATCATGCAGGACTTCTTCCCAGTCATCCAAGGGTTCATGGCTTAGGATTCGCTCCTCTAGACGCTCATCCGTTTTTATGGACAATCCTTTACTTAAGGCAAAAGGCTTAATTGTTTCGATCGCTCGTAAAAAAGGGCTGGAAATAATATGATTAATTTCATAACCGGATTGATCAAGAAAATTAGCTAACACCTGAGCCTGGCGGACCCCTGATTTCGTCAGAGGGGAATCCTCGTGCTGCCCTTCTGTTTCACTATGGCGTACTAAAATCAATTTGTCCATTTTCTCCATCCTCCCCTTAAATTAACCTTACCCTTATTATCGCTGATGGGAGGAGTGTTGACAAGGAAGCTCAGGAGAAAATGTCACTTTTTATACACTCTTTTCCCTCTATGCCAGGTTTCTACAACTTCTATAGTATTAAGTTCTTCTACAGCAACCTCTTGGGGGTGCCGGTCTAATAGGATAAAGTCAGCCTGGTAATCAGCTTCTATTCTGCCCTTTTCTCTTTCTCTGTATTCAAGTTCTGCAGGTGTATTGTAGAAACCCGAGAACGAAGCGTCCACCGAAAGTTTTTCCTGCGGCATCCACCCGCCAGGCGGCTGACCCTCCAGGTCCATCCGATTCACAGCCGTGTAAATGGACACGAGCGGATTAATAGCACCAATCGGAAGATCAGAGCTGAGTGTAATTGGAATTTGGGATTTATATAAACTTTGAAAAGCATCGCAATAAGGAACAAGTTCTTCAGGCGTCCACTTTTCTTTTTTATCCCATTCTCCTAACAAGAAAGACGGCTGGGTTTCAATATAAGGTTTTAAATCTGTTAATCGACGAAGCAGATCAGGAGCAAGTGTCTGAGCATGAATGATTCGGTGTCTGCGATTGCTTGTATCCACTCCATCCTGCTCCAGGGCTTCGATGGCTTGTTCTACTGCCCTGTCACCAATGGCGTGCATGGCTACCTGCATGTTGTTTTCGGAAGCTGTTCTCACCATGTCGTTTAACTCCGACTGGGAATAAATTAACGTTCCTTGAGTCTCTGGCGCTTCAGGGTAAGGATTTCTCATCGCTGCTGTGAACAAACGCTGCGTGCCGTCAAGAAAGATTTTTACAGCACCGACTTTTACTTGCTCCGTTCCATCTCCGGTTCGCATAGTGCTTCTATCTAAATAATGATGAAGATCATCTATATTGAAAATATAATGGTGGAGTTGTGCATCGATCGGGAGCTTACCTTCCTGTTCTAATTCAGTATAAGCCTGCCATAGTTTCTCATATGAACCAATAAAATTAATGTCGTCACTGTGGACGGAAGTAACCCCCACTTCACTTAAGTAAGGTACTGCAGCCGTTATGGCTTCTTTGGCATCCTCTACAGAACGCCCCCAAAAGTGATGCTTAATGTAATGGACGGCGGTATCTTTAAAACGACCAGTCCAGTTCCCTTGCTCATCTTTTTCCTTAAATTCTTCCGGTTCTTTCTCAAACCCTTTATCGTTTCTAAGTAAGTCCATAGCCTGCTCACTGATCACACATTCATGTCCATCCTGATGCATGAAATATATATAGGAGTTTACCTGTATTTCACTTAAGTCCTTTGCTGTAAGTAAATAATCAATGTCATCGAATTGAGCATCATTAAAACCTTTTCCAAAAATCCAATCATATTCTTCCATCTCATCATAATGGTTTTCCACAAGGTTTTTCATTTCTTGCCAGCTGGTTACCTCTGTTAAATCCAATTCTTTTTTTAAGAGACCAAATCTCAACAGGTGCATATGGCTGTCATTAAAGGAAGGTGCCAGTACCTTCCCTTCTCCGTCTATGACACTTTTATCTCCTTCATAAGGGCTTTCATAAATGGCCGTAATTTTATCTTCTTCTACGTCTACAGCATATCGGGTGTCTTCATCGTATTGGGATGATGGCTGGTAAATCCTGATGTTATCAATTACCATATTCATTGCTCCTTTATACCTAATATTCTATATCCATAACTTCCCCATTTCTTGCTCACTAAACATTAAAAACCGGCAGCGCGTAAGCACTGCCGGAAGAATTTATACTTCTTTAAAGTATTCTTTGTAAAAGCCGCCCATACGACCTGAATTATCAATAACAAAATAAAATTCTTCACTTTCATTTTTAACATCATACCTCTTACCAGGCGTTAAAACATTTTCTACCACGAATTTGGCTGCATCATTATGGACGCATTCAATCTGCTTAATTGTCGGATTGTTTTCCCAAGTCTTATGAATCATACTTTTCATCCTCCTTATTCTTCTGTATCCCTATCATACCTTGAAACGGAAAGAGGACTCAATCATTATAAACACGTTTTCAATTAGATTAGGTGTGTTTCATACCAGCTCCTGCCTGCCTTCACTTCTGATTCGGTCAGCTGATGTCCAGACCTTTCCCAGTGATCTGTCACCTGTGCCCCCGCTTCCTCCAGCATCTGTTTTAAATCAACGGTTTCTTGAGCTGGACAAATAGGATCGTTTTCGCCAGCTCCAATAAATACTGGCAAGGCTTTCTGAACAGGGAGCTGTATACTTCTCCTTGGAACCATTGGATGAAACAAGAATGCACCTTCCAGGCTTTTTTCATAATGAAATAACAAACTTCCAGCTATATTGGCTCCGTTCGAATAACCAATAGCCACTACTTTATTGCGATCGAAATCGTACGCCTCTGCAGCTTCAGTAAGAAATTCGTTTAACTCTCTCGTTCTGTTGATCAAGTCTTCTTCATCAAAAACTCCTTCACGCAGACGTTTAAAGAAACGGGGCATCCCATTCTCTAAGACGTTTCCCCTGACGGATAAAACGGAAGCGTCAGGATCAATCATGGAAGCGACGGGAAGTAAATCCTTCTCCGTCCCGCCCGTGCCATGCAGCAACAGCAGTACACGTTTATTTCCAGGCTTTCCTTGCTCGAATATATGCTTCATTTTCATAGTAGATCGCTTCTCCTTTGCATGATTCTTCACCTAGCTTATCGTCGATTATCAGTTTATCTTTAATTCGAGATATAGTCAAAGAGAAGACCTATATGCTTTTGGGTAAGAACTTTTGGTAGAAAATAGGCAGGATGATCACAATGGTAAGTAGACGTATCATTTGCAATGAGCTTACAATGGCCGGCTGTCCACCTGCCGCCTGAGCAGTAAGAGCCATTTCTACCAACCCTCCTGGAGCAAGACTTAGCACAGCGGTTACCAAATCCATACCTGTCCACCAGGAAAGCAAAAATCCAAGAGCGATTCCAAATGCTATAATCATAATAGCCAACCCAAAATACAGCAGGCAGTATTTCCCTGCTTGTAATAGATCTCTTATAGAAACTGAATGGCCAAGATGGACACCTATCATGATTTGAGCAGCAATAAAAAATAAATTCGGCAATTCATAAAGGGGAGTACCAATAGATTGAAGCAGCCCTATGATGAGCATAGGAACAATAACTAAAGCTGCCGGAATCCGAGCTTTGAGTAAATGTGCGATAAAATATACCCCGCCATAGATGATTATAGTCCATAACGATTCTTCCTGCGTGTTGGAGTTCATTATGGAAGAAGAAGATTGATAAAACCAATGGGTAGCTGCAAAGGGAATAATAAATAATACACAAACCAAACGTATCGTATGAAAAATAGTAACGAGGACCGTATTTGCTTTTAAAGATTCACTGACTGCCATCATGGCAGAAAGCCCTCCAGGTGCACTCCCAATTAAACTGGTTGAGATATCGATTGCTGTTTTTCTTGAGATGAGATAGGCTAAAAACAGGCTGAGAGAAATAAGCACAAGTGAAAGTAGTGTATAAGGAATAAAATAAGGAACGACTAAGGTAAACGTTTGTGTTGTAAAAGTGAGGCCTATCTGAATGCCAAGCAGTGCAAATGCTGCGTTTCTTATCGATACGTGACTGGTTGTTTCATATTTGAACCAGTATTTCAGCATGACCAGCCCGGCTACTGGACCGAGAATCCAGGGAAGAGGAAGCTTTAGCAGCCAGAATATGATCCCGGCAGTTAGCGCTAACGCATAGGTAAGAATAAACTTTTGGATAGAAATATTTGGAACCTCCTCACTTCTCTAATTGTACCTCACAAGCTGTTCTCAAAATCCTATACATATCGAATAAGTATGGAAAGGAGTCTCCCTAAAATGGATAAATGGATTTACGGTTACGACCGTGCTCGTTCCCGTTTTAATCATCTGCACCTGCGTAATTATTACGAGAATGACTTCGAAGATCTAATTCAAATTCAAAAAAAAGCGTTTCCTCCCCCTTTTCCACCAGAGCTATGGTGGAATAAAGAACAACTGGCTAATCATTTAGAAATCTTCCCACAGGGATGTATTTGTATAGAGGTAGATGGGGTGGTAGCAGGTTCCATGACCACAATGATAACGGATATGACTAATGAAACCATCGATCATTCGTGGGATTCGATGACAGGTGAAGGCACCATGAGTACGCATAATCCAGAAGGAAATACTCTTTATGTAGTTGATCTGTGTGTGGACCCCAAATACCGTTCTTTGGGACTTGGACGACAGCTCACTCAAGCCATGTATGAGAACGTCGTTCATTTGAACCTTGAACGTCTCGTCGGTGGCGCAAGGATGCCGCTCTACCATAAATACCATCAGGAACTTACCCCTGAAGAATATGTGAATCTTGTCATCCGGGCAGAGATTAAGGACCCGGTAATAACATTTTTATTAAAGTCTGGTCGTTCTCCCATCAAACCGATGGCTGATTATATTAAGGATGAAGAGTCCTGCCATTACGGATTACTAACAGAATGGCGCAATCCCTTTTTCAGTTAATTCAGGAAAAAGCCGCTTCCAGTACAGGGAGCGGCTTTTTATTGACCAGGCTTATGGGCAATCCCATGTTCAATCATCCCAAAAAGTTGAGAAGCTAATTCATCTACTCCCAATCTCTTTCGGTTAGGGAATAGAATAGAGTGAAAAATCAAGTCACCGATCAAACCTGAATCTGTATTTTCATTCCATATCCCCGTTTCTTTTGCATCGGAGATCCAATTCATCATCAAATCATAGGTTTTCATTAAATCTACATCCAATTCATTTTTGTAATAGATCGCTGCATTTTTATCGCTTGACTGCAGATCCTGAATCATTTTGTCAATTTGATAGATTTGAGCGTGTTCTAAAATAATTTGCAGCAATTGGAACAATTTGTGATTAGGGGGATCATCGGAAGGAATTCGATCAACTTTATCATTCATTTCCTTCATCATGTTTTTCATATAGGCCAGCAGAAGCTCATCTTTATTCTTGAAATATTCATAGAGTGTACTTCGTCCAACTTCAAGTAAATCAGCTATCTTTTTAAAATGCACACCATGTAAGCCCTCTGCTTGCAATACTTCTCCAGTTACATCTAATACGTCCTGCTTCGTTAAAGCTTTCTTTCGTCCCAAAAAGAATCCCTCCCCTCTTATTTTATTATAGCATTTTCCTGCAAAACCAGAGGGAAGGAGGATAAGACCCTATACGTGTTTAAAGGAACAGTTATTCTCGCTCTCTATTCAAATAAATGAGTTAAATATCCATATCCCTTTTCTTCCATGTCACGTTTAGGAACAAATTCTAATGCAGCTGAGTTAATGCAGTAGCGCATTCCCCCCTGTTCTTTCGGTCCGTCATCAAACACATGTCCAAGATGGGAGTCAGCGTATTCACTTCGCACCTCCGTTCGTCTCATTCCATGAGAAGTATCCATTTTTTCTTTTACTTCCTGGGTTTCGATAGGTTTCGTGAAACTCGGCCAGCCGCATCCTGCGTCATATTTATCTTTGGAACTGAACAAAGGTTTCTTTGATACAACATCTACATAAATACCTTCTTCTTCATGATCATGATAAGCATTTTGAAAAGGTCTTTCCGTAGCATCTTCCTGGGTAACTTTGTACTGGATATCACTCAGGCGATTCTTCAAATCTTCCTGATCCTTTTTATATCCCCAGTGTTCTTTAATAAAACCTGCACGTCCGGACCCTTTTTTATATCGTTTATAGTGAAAAGCATTTTTCTTATGGTAATTCTGGTGCTTATCTTCTGCTGGATAGAATGTCTCAGCAGGAAGAATTGGCGTGACAATCGGCTGCTTGAATTTACCAGATTCTATAAGCTGCTGTTTGCTTGCTTCAGCGATTTGACGCTGCTCTTCATCGTAATAGTAAATCGCGGTAGTATATGACTCTCCGCGGTCAGCAAATTGACCGCCATCGTCCGTTGGATCAATTTGCTGCCAGAATAGTTCGACCAGTCTTTCGTATGGGAATACCGAGGGATCATACGTGATTTGCACCGCTTCCTTGTGACCCGTCTGCTCGGTGATAACATCCATATAAGTAGGGTTTTCCGTGTGACCTCCAGTATATCCGGAAACAATAGAGTCAATTCCTGGTCTTTCATCAAATGGCTCAACCATACACCAGAAACATCCACCTGCAAATGTAGCTATTTTCAATTCATTATTCATTAATAAAACCTCCAATGCGTAGGTTGTTACATGTAAGCATGTCCTTATTCTTGCTAATATAAGAAAAAAAATCAAGCCACACGCACAGCCTAGATGTAAAGCTTGGGCTGTGATGTGCCTTGACGCCTTCTTTTAGAAGAAGAACCGGTGCTTTTGGATTGACTGGACGATTCAGACTTCGCGCTTGTTATGGATTCAGACCCGAGACTTTCTTCAGCCTCTTCTCCGTCTTCTTCATCCGGTTCATTCATAATTTTCATCATATTAATCATGGCAGGAATATTCTTTACCATCGGTCCATATTGCTGAACCATAGGCGCGGCACTTTGCATGGCTTTTAATGCTGTCTGCATATGCCCTAACCATCCTGCTCCGCCTGCTTTAGCTGCATTGCCAGCCGCTCCTAAAGCTTGTGTCCCTAAACCAGCGCCCCCGAATCCTGGTGCACCGAATCCTGCTGCACCAAAACCAGGAAAGCCTCCAGCACTTCTAACTCCTTGATTTAATAAGGGTGCCATTGATCTCATCATACCCTGTGGTGCCATGTAGGGCTGGGGTCCGGGAAACATACCCATAGGAGGGAAAGGCGGTTGACCTGTCGGAAACATTCATAACCCCTCCGTAACTTAAGATACTGTAGCATATGCCCGTTTCCGTAACTTGGTATGGGCTTACGAATCTTCGGGGTTTGCAGGAAGTGCCCAGTTAATGGGCTCCTCGCCAATCTCCTCCAAGTACTGGTTCGCTTGCGAAAACGGGCGGCTGCCAAAGAAACCTCGATGGGCAGCTAACGGGCTGGGGTGTGGGGCTGTCAATACTTTATGTTTAGAGCGATCGATGGATTTCCCTTTCTTTTGAGCATGTTTACCCCAAAGTATGAAAACAATAGGTTTCTCCCGCTGATTTAACATACGGATCACTTCGTCCGTGAACTTTTCCCAGCCCATCCCCTGATGAGAATATGCCTGGTGTGCTCTTACCGTTAATACATTGTTAAGTAAGAGTACGCCTTCTTTAGCCCAGGAGACTAAATGGCCATGAGAGGGTGGTTCAATTCCAAGATCTTCTCTTAATTCTTTATAAATATTTTTCAGGGAAGGAGGAATGGTTACTCCTGGCTTAACAGAAAAACTGAACCCATGAGCCTGTTCAGGTCCATGGTAAGGATCCTGCCCTAAAATGACGACTTTTACGTTTTCATAAGATGTGTATTGCATAGCCGAAAAAATTTCATACATATCAGGATACACATCATACCTTCCATATTCTTTTTTTAATTTTTCCCGAAGATCTAAATAGTAGGGTTTATGAAATTCTTCTTCCAGAAGATTTCCCCAATCATTATCCAGGACTTTCATGGAAATAACCTCTCTTTCTATCAGAATATAATGGTGCAAAGGGAGAAAAATGAAATTATTTCCTTTATCATCGATCTACTATTTCCCGGGTAAGCGCATAATGTGACATCTGCCCCTGCATATTTGATCACTAATTGACGGAATGTAGTGAAACGAGACGGTATTTACAATAAGTAAAATGATTTTTAAAGGTTAATTCCTCGATTATTCCCGCCCCTAGCTGTTCAGATTTTAACGTGCGTTTAATTTCAAGCTTTTCATTTAAAGGAAATATTCGATACCCCTCAAACACGATCTCAAACAAATTATCCTCATCGTTTAATCTTTGTTCTTTCCCATTCGTAATCAAAACCCATTCCATAGATAAAGGTGTGGCCATCTCCTCTTCCCCTCTCTTCAATCTCCTATTGAAAGACAAATTCGACCGAGGAGCCAGCAGGTCCTGTTTGGATTTGCAATTTAGCCGGAATTTCTTCCTTCAACTGCGGCACATGAGAAATAATACCTAACATTCGATTGCCATCCTGTAGACCTCTTAAACAATCAATGGCCTGCTCCAGCGATACCTCATCTAAAGTACCGAACCCTTCATCAATAAATAACGTGTCAAGCTGTACTCCTCCCGCGTGGGACTGGACAACGTCGGCCATGCCAAGAGCCAGACTAAGTGAAGCTTTAAACCCTTCCCCTCCGGATAAGGTCCGCACGGAACGTTTTTGGCCCGTATGATGATCAATAACTTCGAGATCCAAACCGCTTTGAGCTCCCCGCTTAGCTAGAGCATCGCTGCGTACGAGCTGATAACGATGGTCTGTCATCTGATCAAGTCTTATATTAGCCTGAACGATTATTTCATCAAGAAAAGCAGCTAAAACATATCGTTCAAGTGACAAACGAAGATGATTATCCCCTCTGGATAGCTGAGCAAGTTCTGCAATGTCATAGTAGGCTTGAGCTAAATCCCCCTGTTCTGATAACAAAGTTTCCATAGTGGTATAAACCTGTTTATTTTGCGACAAAGCCATTTCCAGTTCATTCACTGTCTGCTGCTGTTTAGTCAGCTTTTGTTTTTCTTCTTCCCATTCAGTTTGAAGAGCATCTAAATCCGGTTTTTGCTGATCAGCCAGCTTTTCATTCAAACTATGAAGACGTTCCTGAATAATTGCTTTCTGCTGCTTATACTGATCAATCTTTTCTTGCTTTTCTTCAATAGATTCCTTAGATAGAAGAGAGTTTTGATAACTTTCGACACTGGAAAACTGAAATTGAACGAGCGTTTGATTAAACTTCTCTTTTCGAATTTCTTCTGCTTCTTGTGCCTGCTTCACATATTTATTCCCTTCCTCTTCAGCCACTTTAGCCTGCTGCAGCTGATCGCGCAGCTTAGAATAGCGTTTTTGAACATTTTCCCACTTCTTCAGCTCTTCTTTATAGGAAGCTTCTGCTTGTTCTGTGAGTTGTTTTAATTTTTGTGGATTGGTAGTTTCAAAAGAGTAGTTTTCCTGGAAAGACTCTTTTTGCGTCTGTAATCGAGTTTGTTCTTGATAGCTCGTATGCCACTCCTGCTGAGCCTTTTCAATTTTCCTATTCAGCTCTTCCTCACGCTTTTCTATATTTTCAAGCTTTTTCACAGACTGCTCCATCTCTTCAGCTTGTCTGGCCAGCTCTTCCGATAACTTCCTTTTGGTATTTAAGCTTTGCTCACTTTGCTTTACCGCGCTTTGAATCGAGGGTTCATCCATAACACCTACCACTTTTTTATACTCCTCAAAAAGAGTATCCGTCAGTTGCCGCTGCGTTTCTCCTTTGGACTTGACTTGGACCGCTTCGTCCTGCATCTGCTGAAAAGATTTTTGTTTTTCATCTGCCTCTTGCTTTAACTGTTCAAGGCGGCTCTGACTGACAACTTGGGCAGGCTGAACAGCCGGCGCAGGATGATGGGAGTTTCCACAAACCGGACAGGGGGCCCCATTTTCCAATTGTAGAGACAGCGTATACGCATGGTGCTCACGAATCTCTTCGAGCGCTGCTTCATAATAGCTTTTAGCATTTCTCTGCTCTTTTTCCATCTGCCTGAAATCTTTCATAAACTGCTGATAGGATGCTCTCATCTCTTTTAATACATCCCACTCTTTTGCTAAACGTTTTAAATCCTTCAACTGCTTCGTCAAATGTACAACTTCATTCTTAACTTCATACATTTGACTGGTAACTTTACGCTCATCTTTACTTATTTCTTTTAATTGATGCCTTTCTGACTTTAGGTGCTTTAGCTCTTGCTCTAAAGAAGTGACTTGCTCCTTGCTTCTGGTAAGTTTTTGAGTCATTTCAGATAACTGGCTTTCGATTTTAAGGAAATGAGTTAATTTCTTTCTTTCTTCCTCTTTTTGCTCCCATTCTTTCTTTAAATTCTGTCGTTTTTCTTCCTTTTCTTCAAGTTCTTTATGCTCCTTTTCTATGTTAGAAAATTCAGCTTCAGTACGTATTCTATGCTGGGCCTTTGCTTCCTGGTCTATTTCAGCTTTCTTTCTTTCCTCTTCTCGATCTTTCCATTGTTGTTCAAACCCTTTTACTTCATCTGCCTGCCTGGCCCATTTGAGCTCTTCTTGAATAGAACTCATAGAACTTTCCTGTGATTGCAGCACCTTTTTCTCTTCTAAGAGTTTTTGCTGTTCAGTAAATTGTTCATGCAGCTGTCTGGCTTCATGGAACTGGGTCTGTAACTTATCCGCAGATGAAGACAAAAGCTCTAATTGATTTTGTTCCTGTTTAATCAGATTATTCTGATGCTCCATTCGCTTGCTTAATAAGTCAATGATTTTTCGCGGTTCTTCCTGCTCCAAAGTAACTTCCGCTTCCGTTCCCCAATGGATTTTGCCAACTTCCTGTTCAATTTTCCATTGAAATTGCTCAATTTCTTTTTCTAGTGTTTTGGACTGGTCTTTTAAGTAATCGGTTAATTCAGAATAGAATTGTGTTTTAAATATTTTTTGCAGTATATCTTCCCGCTCTTTACTATTCTCTGAAATCAACTTTCTAAATTCACCTTGAGGGATCATGATCATTTTTCGAAATTGATCATAGTCAAGCCCCATCACTTCTTCAATGTAATCATTTACTTCTTTTACTTTAGTAGCCATCAATTTTTCATTGTCCAAATGTGTAATATAAAGTTCTGCTCTAGCCGGTTCTTCTTTCCAGCCCTCGCCGCGTTCTTTTCTCCTCATTTGCTTAGGCATGCGGACAATACGATACAACTTACCTCTTAGTTCAAAAAGAAATTCAACATAGGTAGACTCTCCTTCTTGCGCAAAATGACTGCGCATAGAGTCTTGATCACGATCACTTCCGCTTGCACGCCCATATAAGGCGAAACACATCGCATCAAATATCGTCGTTTTCCCAGCCCCTGTAGGGCCTGTAATTAAGAAGATGGCTTCTTCTCCAAGGGAGGAGAAATCTATTCTTTGTTTATCACGATAGGGACCGAAAGCCTGGATGGTTAATGTAATGGCTCTCAAAGGTTACTGCCCCCTTTCTTCTTCTTTTAAGGCATCAATTGCCTGACTGATTAAGTTCTTTCTATGTTCAGAAATCGTGTCCCCTTTAATATCTTCATAAAATGAGCGGAACAGTTCTTCATGAGAAAGTCGCTGACGCTCTTTAACCTTATTTAATTCATCGATCTGCGTATTCACGGATGATCTTCGTCTCTCCAAGTGTAGAATATTCGGATATACTTTTCTAAGTTTCCCCATGGGATCAATGAGCTGACCATCATCCAATAGTTTAATATGAAGATAATTATGAGGACTCGCCGCTGCTTCACCAGAGAGTAAATCTTCAAAATACCCTTCCACTATTTCAAAATCGCGAAGGGGATAAAGAGGCTTCTTTTCAAAAGTAAGGTCGTTTTCCTCCTGCAAATCTATAATGGTCACTGATTTTTGGTGACGCACCTCTGAAAATGAGTATTTAAGAATGGAGCCGCTGTATCGAATATGATCATAGGCCACTCTTTGAGGCTGATGAAGATGACCTAAAGCTACATAGGAAAAATCTTTAAAGAGATGTGCGTCTATGTAGGGACTTCCGCCAATCATGGATAACCGTTCCTCGGATTCACTCTCCATTCCGCCTGCTAAGAAAGCATGACCGACCCATACGTGCCTTTCCGCCATGTTATACCTTTGTTGGATATCCTCTATTAATCTGGAGGCAGCCTCCTGGTGGCTCTTAATCTCTTCATCTTCAAATACAGCAGCTACTTCTGCAGGTTCTACATATGGAATAAGATGAAAATGGACAGGTCCATGCGAATCATAAAGAGTGATCGGCTCACGAGATCTTCTTAACTTTGTATCCAGAAACAATCCTTGCCTCCGAAACATTTGAGATCCAAACTCCAGTCGGTCGGGACTGTCATGATTGCCCGAGATCGCGAGCACAGGGATTTGAAAGTCATTGATTAATTTGGTAAGCACTTGATTCAGTAAATCAACGGCTTGCTTAGGGGGAATCGAACGATCATAAAGATCACCGGCAATAATAATCACATCCGGTTGTTCTTCCTCCACAATCTCTATAAATCTATCCAAAATAAACGCTTGATCGTCAGTCATATGGACGTAGTTTACGATTTTACCTAAATGCCAGTCCGCCGTATGCAATATTTTCATGTAAGCTGTACTCCTTCCTCGCAATCATTTCTCCTTTTAATTGTCTTCCTCAATCAAATAGGTGTCATATAAGCGATCAAACACCGATAGAGCACTAGGAAAAGGGATATTCCACTCTAAGTACCGGCTGATCTCATCGTACGTCTTGGCTTGCTTAGGAAAGCTGTGATCCTGAAACATCCAATCTGCCAGCTTTTTCTCGTCATTCTCTGTTCGGTTTCCTCGGTAGCGCATCATATAGTGATAAAAGGATCTCATTAATTTTTCCTCCTGAATTTTTGTACCTTAGTTTTATCATGGACACACCATAACTGCAAAATGATACCTATAAAAAAGAATCCTCGTTAAGTTTTTCAGAGGATTCTTACTTTGCTATTCTTCTTCTTTTTCCATATATTCCTGATGGTTTTTTAATTTATTTCGATAAACGATACGAGATAATATAATACTGACTTCATACAACACAATTAGTGGCACAGCCACGACCAGCTGAAGAATAAAGTCAGGCGGCGAAATAATGGTACCAATAATCACTAGAACAAAATAGGCGTATTTCCTGATTTTCACTAACAATACCGGGTTCACAATTCCAAGACTCGTTAGAAACATGGTCAGAATAGGAATTTCAAAGAGAACTGCAAATGGAATCGTTACACGGAATAAAAACCGGAAATATCTTTCCACCGTGAAGATTTCATTGAACATCCCATCGTTTAACGATAAAAGGAACGGTAATATGAACTGAATAAAAACCAGATAACCAAAAGCTAAACCACCTATGAACAATAGGAAAATAGCCGGAATATAAGACAGAGACACCCGCGTTTCCTTAGGGGTCAGCGCCGGTTTAACGAACAACCAGATTTGTAAAGTTAAAATAGGCAGCGTTCCTACAATTGCAATAAGACTAGCAATCGTAAAAACAATCCATATGATTTCTCCAGGGCTTGTCATATGAAGTTCAAAAGGAAGGTCATTCACGAAAAATCCCTGGATTGGCCTGACATAATACAGTCCAGCCGCAAAGAACGCTATAAAAAATACAAGCGTCCAAATAATCCGCTTTCTTAATTCGGTTAAGTGATCCGTTACATTCATTTCTATATCTTGACTAATTTTATTAGCTGCCAAATCGTCCACCTCCAGGCTTTAAGACGCAGCCTGACAAAAAGAAGATGTAAGGATCAGGCCCTTACACCTTCTTTATTCATTTATTCGTCTTTATTTTTGTTTTCGGATTTATTACTGCTGTCTCCATCGGACATAATGTCCCCAGTCGCTTTTTTAAACTCTTTCAGAGAACTGCCAAAAGCTTTGCCGATTTCCGGCAGCTTTGAAGGTCCAAACACAACCAGTGCAATAATTAATATCAGGATGAGTCCTGGTACACCAATGCTCGATAACATGGTTCATCCCTCCAATTCTTATGTTCTTTCGTAGTGTAATAACTTAAGTATCAGTTGTTTTTTTGGTCGGACGGCTTATCTTTTCCATCATCTGTCAAGTCACGAGCGGAATTCTTAAACTCCTTTAGCGTTTCTCCCGCTGCTTTGCCAATCTCCGGAAGTTTCTTAGGTCCAAAAATAACAAGTGCAATGGTTAAAATTAATATCAAGCCTGGGATTCCAATACTTGAAAGCATATCTTTCACCGCCTTTTAAGAGTAAACCTGGATGATCCATCGTTATATAGAAAGAAAAACTACACATCAAATCGTCATTTAACGGTTCTTTTCCTATCATATCATGATCTTGTCCAAATGTCTTGGTTTCATAAAATTTTGCAAATCTCCTGAGCTTTCCGGTAATCTTCCGGGGTATTCATATTTAAAAAATGACGATTTACAACTTCACTCGGAAGAGGCTGAAAATCATTTACATAAACCGAATGGACCTGCTCAAGCAAAAGACTTACCTTGCGCTCTCCATTATGAAGTAATGTTTCAATAATGGGAAGACAGGACTTACGGTAAATACCAGATAGCGGCTGAAGACGACCCTCATATTCCGGAACCACAGCATCAATCGTTTGGTCTGCGAAAGAGTATAAGTAGTTATAGACGCTCTCATGAATGAACGGAGTATCGCATGCTGATAAGAAAAACCATTCTTCCCCTCTAGCATTCATTACTGTGTGAAGACCGCCAAGCGGCCCGGCGTCCTGATAAATATCCCGGATGGAGGGAATGGGTAAATCTGTTTCATCATTCTGATTCATCACTACAGTTGGTACAGTCTTTTGCAGTTCATTTATTATACGGACCACTATGGGCTGCCCACCCAGCTCCAGCCAGGCTTTATCTTTACCCATCCTCGTGGAACCTCCTCCGGCAAGGATTACGCCGCAACCATTTAACTCGTCGCTCATGTTTTCTTCCGATCATAGGTTCTGAAATAATAATCGTAGGGGTTTTTCTCATCTTTTTTCCCTTTGTATTCATCAAGAAGTTTCCAATCCTCAATATTGAAGGGCGGGAAATACGTATCGCCTTCGAACTCTGCATCAATATAGGTTAAATACATCCGGTCAGCGTAAGGATACATCTTTTCAAAAAGAACACTCCCTCCGATAACAAACCACTCTTTCTCAGGATTTTCCTCTTCAAGCTTTATTATTTCCTCAATCGAATGAATAACTTCACACCCATTATGCGAATAATTCTCGTTACTCGTTATAACGATATGCTTCCGCTCTGGAAGAGGTTTACCAAATGATTCAAATGTTTTTCTTCCCATGATAATCGTCTTTCCCCAGGTCTTGTCCTTAAAAAATTTAAAGTCGTTAGGAATATGCCACGGAAGATCATTATCCTTTCCGATCAAGCGATTTTTATCCATTGCAAAAATAAATGATATCATTACCTTCACCTCGTTTGATTTTATACAGCTATGGGAGCTTTGATTCCAGGATACGGGTCATACCCTTCTATAGAAATGTCCTCCATCTCGAAATCAAATACACGATCTTTTTCAGGATTTAATGAGATTTTTGGTAGTGCTTTAGGTGTTCGGTTTAACTGCTTGTGCACTTGTTCTATATGGTTGCTGTAAATATGGGCATCTCCCAGTGTAAGAACAAACTCTCCAGGTTCCAGGTCACATTCACGGGCGATTAAATGGGTGAGCAGCGCATAACTAGCAATATTAAATGGAACGCCTAGGAATATATCCGCACTTCTTTGATATAACTGACAAGAAAGTTTCCCATCAGCTACATAAAATTGAAATAGTGCATGACAGGGCGGCAAAGCCATATTCGATGGTACATCCTCCGGATTCCAGGCTGTTACTATATGCCGCCTGGAATCCGGATTTCTCTTAATCCCTTCAATAACGTTTTTTAACTGGTCGATCGTCTGGCCCTGAGAAGTTTTCCATGCACGCCACTGCTTTCCATAAACGTTACCCAAGTCACCGAATCGATCAGCAAAAGAGTCATCTGTGAGAATCTTTTCTTTAAAATGTTCCATTTGCTCATTATATTGACCTTTAAATGCTTCATCTTTCAAGCTTCTTCTTCCAAAATCGGTCATATCAGGTCCATGGTAATCGTCGCTTTCCACCCAAGCCTGAAAAGCCCACTCATTCCATATGTTGTTATTATGCTGAAGAAGGTAACGAATGTTCGTATCACCTTTAATAAACCACAGCAATTCACTTGCCACTAACCGGAAGGGGATTTTTTTAGTTGTTAAAAGCGGAAAACCGTCCTCAAGGTTAAACCTGAGCTGGTGTCCAAATACGGAAAAGGTTCCTGTTCCTGTTCGATCTCCTTTTTCATGTCCTTCATCCAGGACGTGCCGGCATAAATCTAAATACGCTTGTTCATTATTAACCACTATGCTTCCTCCTCTAGGTGAATATTCTAGTCTAGCTGCTTTTCTCTACTAAATTCTAGTAAGTATTTTTCCATAAAACGATGCCTGCGATCAGCTTCCAGTCGTCCACTTTCTGTATTCATCATCCCAGAAAGCTTTAATAATTTATCGTGAAAATGCTGGATAGAAGAGGAAGTATCCCCTTCCTCATTATCGATACTCTGCCCCTTCGCCCCTCCATAGGTGAATGCACGAGCAATACCGATAGCACCGATGGCATCTAAACGATCTGCGTCCTGGACAACAGCGCCTAAATAGGATGAGGGCTTTTTTCCCTTTCGAAAGGAAACGGTCTCTATAGCTTTATTAATCTCATTTTTTTGGATAAGAGTGAAATTCAATTCGAGTAGTAATCGATTCCTCTCTTCTAAAGCCTTATCAGGATTTGTAAATAATTTCTCATCTCCTATATCATGAAGCCAGCCTGCTGCTTCTGCAAGCACTGGGTCGACTTCCTCTTCAACAGCGAGCTTACGGGACCAAAGCGCCACACGCTTCATATGGTCAAAACCGTGCCCTGTCGTATCATGCTCGAACTGTTTTTTTACATACGTTTCAATTCTTTTGAGTCGATGGTCTTTCTCCATAAATCCTCCTAAAATTGAAACAGGTCCATTTGTCTAGGATTCAAATCGTCGTAAGTGACCCCTAAAATGTCCTGCATTTGTTTAGCGTTATCCGCAGCATCACCGCCGGAATTGTTATTGAAAAGTAATGTAATCTCCGGGGTTTGTTTTTTTAGTTCATGGATTCTTTCAGCCCATTCCCTCAGTTCTTCCTCATTATATCTATAAAGGAAACGAACTTTTCTCCAATCCTCTCTGCCGTTCTTATTCCATCCGTGAATATTACGTCCGTGAAAGCGGACAAGTGATTTAGTCGGGTGGGTGGGCTCTAAAACGCGGGGCACAGAACCTTCTCCAGCTTGAGGCTCATCACAAATGGTATGAATCCACTGTTGATCTTTCATAAATGATAAGGTCTGGTCTTTATATTGGGGCTGGAACCAACTTTGGTTTCTAAATTCAAGAGCAAGAGGATAATCGGACAGCCACTCTCTAATAAAGCGCAATTTTTGTATATTTTGCTTTTTCACATCAAACCACGGTGGAAATTGGAATAAAAGAGCATTGATTTTACCTTTTTCCCAGGCAGGCTGTATGGATTCTTCGTACTGCTTCATCAATTCTTTTGCTTCTTGTTTCGTACGTTCCTGTCTATCGTGTCCTGTCAGATGACTAAAAGCTTTTATAACAAATCTAAATGATTCTGGGGTTTGTTTGATCCACTTTTCGTAATGGGACTGCGGCTGTATTGCGTAAAATGCGGTATCTACTTCTACCACAGGAAAGTGAGAAGCATATTCAGATAATTTTTCGTTTCCTTTTGTTTGATGTGAGTATAGGGAAGCATGATCTCCCCAGCCGGTCACACCGATTTGAATAGCCAATCCTCTTCCTCCTTGTCCTCTTATGTAATTAAAATCATTGTAGCAAAAAAAACATCCCCCTGACTAGAAAAAGCAAGGGGCTGACACTCTATTAAAATAAACCTTTAATCGTTCCATCCTCGGTAACATCCATTTGAAGAGCCGCCGGCTTTTTAGGCAGACCTGGCATCGTCATTACTTCACCGGTCAGAGCAACAATGAAACCAGCTCCTACAGAAAGTCTGAATTCACGCACTGTAATATGGAAGTTTCTCGGTCGGCCAAGCTGAGAAGGATCGTCCGATAGAGAATACTGGGTTTTTGCCATACAGATGGGCAATTGTCCATACCCTAATTGTTTTATTTGATGTAATTGCTTTTTCGCTTGAGTGGAAAATTGAACTCCTACTGCTCCATACACTTTACCAGCAATCTTCTGGATCTTTTCCTCTATGCTGTCGGATAAATCATAGGTATAAGTAAGAGGTGAAGATTTACTTTCACAGACCTTTACCACTTTCTCAGCTAGATCAATACCTCCTTCCCCTCCTTTCGTAAACACATCAATCACCGATACAGGTGCCCCCTGTTCCTCACACCATTTCCGTAAGTAGTCAAGTTCTGCCTGAGTGTCAGAAGAGAACTGGTTAACGGCTACAATAAAGGGAAGATTGAATTGACGAATCGTTTCCAAATGTTTTTCAAGATTCTCCATCCCTTTTTCGAGGGCCCCCAGGTTCTCCTGCTTCAAATCTTTTTTATTCAAACCGCCATGCATTTTCAATGCTCTAATGGTAGCTACAATGACCACAGCATCAGGCTCAAAACCTCCTGCCCGAGTTTTGATGTCTAAGAACTTCTCTGCGCCTAAATCAGCCCCAAACCCAGATTCCGTCACCACATAGTCACCTAACTTCGCAGCAATTTTTGTAGCCATTACACTGTTACACCCGTGAGCAATATTTGCAAAAGGCCCCCCATGAATAATGGCAGGTGTGTTTTCCAATGTTTGGACAAGATTGGGCTTCATGGCGTCTTTCAGTAATAATGTTAAAGCACCCTGAAAACCCAGCTGATTAACAGTAACCGGCTCTTGTTGATATGTATAGCCAATAATAATCCTGGAAAGCCTCTTTTTTAAGTCTTGTAAATCGGCAGCCAGACAAAGCACGGCCATAATTTCAGAAGCCACAGTGATCGTAAACTCGTCTTCCCTGGGAACTCCTCTAACAGCACCACCTAAACCAACAACCACTTGGCGTAAAGAGCGATCATTTATATCTAAAGCCCGCTTCCATGTAATTCTTCTCGGATCAATGTTCAGCTGATTCCCTTGATGAATATGGTTATCTATAAAAGCGGATAACGCATTATTAGCAGTCGTGATCGCGTGGATATCCCCAGTAAAATGAAGGTTAATCTCTTCCATAGGAACAACCTGGGAATACCCGCCTCCGCAAGCACCGCCTTTGAGTCCCATCGTTGGTCCAAGTGAAGGCTCTCTTAATGCAATAACCGCTTTTTTATTCAACTGGTTTAAGGCCTGCCCCAGCCCTACCGTTACAGTAGATTTGCCTTCACCGGCAGGAGTAGGATTAATAGACGTGGTAAGAATAATCTTTCCATTTGGTCGATCAGCCAGTTTGTTTAGCAGCTGGTCGGATAATTTGGCTTTATAATGTCCAAAAGGTTCCCAATCCTCTTCTGCCAGCCCCATCAGTTCTGCAATTGAGGAAATAGGATTCATCTGCGCTTGAAGAGCAATTTCGATATCTGTCTTCATAGTTTCACTCCCTTTATAACCTATCTTACCTTTTTTTTACATCATTTCAAAAAGTTTAAACGATTCTTTCTAATAACTGACTGATTTTGAAACTTACAGCCTCTATTTTACCGGGCGAGAATAAAAAAAGAACTTCCAAAGCTCCCGCACATTCAAGCGTCGGGGAAGCTGTCTAAACAAACATCATTAATCTTTAACCACTACCCTGACAAAAAATCATATTCAGATTGTTGACGTCACTTTTTCGATACGTTATATTGTAGTTAAGCAAATAAGGTGATCGGAAACATAAATGCAAGGTAGTTCCCATAGAAGTACTCCGGAGTTTATTGTTCCGAGTTTCTATGGATTTTTTATGTTCTTATCATCATTTGTAATTTATCACGTATTACGTGTAAGAAGTTTTTAGGAGGATTCATATCATGCAAAACGGTACAGTAAAATGGTTTAACGCGGAAAAAGGTTACGGCTTCATCCAAGTAGAAGGTGGAAACGACGTATTCGTACACTTCTCTGCTATTCAGGAAGAAGGTTTCAAGTCTCTAGAAGAAGGCCAAACCGTTTCTTTCGAAATTGTTGAAGGCGACCGCGGTCCACAAGCAGCTAATGTTGAAAAACAATAAATGAAATCCAAAGCAGCCCCTTTAGGGGCTGCTTTTTTTATGTATCCCTTGAAAAAACTAGCCCTCCCTCGTATAATTAACGGCTGTTAGTCTAGCAGCGCGGTTCGCAAACTCCCGCGATATCAAAACTAAGGAGGTAATTAAATGAGTAATGAATGGTTATGGCTCTTATTCGCTATCATTAATTTCAGCTTATTACTAATGGTTTACCGCATCTTTGGTAAACCCGGACTTTTTGTATGGATAGGAATGTCCACGGTAGTTGCCAATATTCAGGTAGTCAAAACAGTTGAATTATTCGGATTAAATGCAACTCTCGGAAATATCATTTATGGAACAGCCTTTTTGGCCACAGATATATTAAATGAAAAGTACGGAAAGAAAGATGCCCGAAAAGCTGTTTGGATGGGATTTTCTACCCTGATAGCTTTGACCATCATGATGCAGTTGGCCATTCAGTTTACGCCTGGAGAAAATGATGTGGCTCAGCCTGCTCTTGAGAGTTTGTTCGGCATTGTGCCCCGCATTGCTCTTGGCAGCCTGATAGCTTATATTATTAGTCAGTATTTTGACGTATGGATGTACGCACGCTTGAAGAAATTATTCTCAAGTGATAAAACGCTATGGATAAGAAATAATGGAAGCACAATGGTCAGCCAGCTCTTAGACAGCGCCATCTTCTGCTCTATTGCTTTTTTAGGGCTCTACCCTTTCGAAGTTTGGCTGGAGATATTCTTGACAACTTATATTATTAAATTTATTGTAGCTGCTATCGATACCCCATTTTTATATGCAGCCAAAAAGTTTAAGCACGCTGAATATTGAAGGAGCTGTTTGAATTGATCGAAGTTTATACAGATGCTGCGGCAAGCGGTGATCCAGGCCCTAGTGCTGCTGGAGTAATTATCAAACAAGGAGCCACACTTATAGAGCACAGCTTCTATCTAAATGAAAGAAATAACCATGAAGCAGAATTTTTAGCTGTAATTAAGGCCCTTGAAGTATGCAGAGAAGATTTCCCTGAAGAAATCATATCTATTCGATCTGATGCAAAAATAGTCATTGATACCATTGAAAAAGGCTATACCAAAAATGAGAAATTCTCATTTTTCCTGAAGACTATTCAGGAATTGGAAAAAATCTTTCCTTACGTTTTCTATAAGTGGGTGCCAGAAAAGCAAAATAAAAACGCAGACCGAGTTGCCCGCGCCGCGCTTTTAAAATATACAAAGCCTAGCTGAAAACACACTTGTAGAGAAACAAAGCTTTCTCTACAAGTTTTTACTTTTCCCAACAGCCTTGGTGCCCAGGTGGATTATTGATAAGTGGTTGAATGATCTATGGTTACTTAAGTCAGATTTGTATCTGTTTTAACGCTTATCATGCAATAATGCGGGGGAAGAGCAAGAGGTTAAGTAAAAGTTCCTCAGAAACGGTCTGTACGTTTTACGCCCTGCTTTATAACAGGGACCTGCTTCCTTTCATTTCGTTGCAGAAAGTTCACAGATCCTTACTTTAAAGGAAGTTTAGAAGAAGAAACGCGTTCTTCTATAGACCGATAGGCCTGACGTTTCGAATTAATATGCGGCTTAGCAATGTGTTCCAATACACTTATGAAAAAACTTGGGTCAAAAGCTTGCTGGAATTTTAAAGTAATCTTTACCGCAATAATGGTTTTCCACTCGGAAGCATTGGCTGAATTCTTACCAAAGTAAATAAATCTCACATCTTCATCACTTAATTTAAACCCCCTCGTCCACAAATCCTCTAAAAAGTAGGCTAATGCATGGTTTTTTTTCATAAGTCACTCCTTACATTTTACTGCCTTTTAAATTGGTCCATTACGCTTAACGCTCAACTATGTATAAACGACTAGCGCTTCTTGAAAATAGGAACACGAAGGTAAGATTAAGCTACAATTTTAAAGTTCTTCTAATGAATTAGACAGTAATCAGCTTTCGACATTTTTCCTTCTTTTTCTCTATTATAGCAAAAATAAAAAGCCAGGTGTATTTACCTGGCTGAAATTGTTCGTTCATATGATTTTCGATTTTGTGAAGGAGTTGGTTTTACATTCCCTTTTACTATATCCATAACCGAGCGAGCAGGTACTGATCCAAATTTTTCCAATACCCAAACCATCAAGCAACTGTAAACAGCGACAATCAAAAAGATGATCACCATCATAATGTTCCCGCACCCTTCTAAATGATAATGATTTTCAATACTAATTAGATTATAGCAGACCTCTTCTGTAAAAAGCAACTGTCAATAAGTCTTATACCCTCTCTTCTAAAGCCTTTTCTTCTGCAGGAATGCGTACCATGAGTACAAGCAAATGTAAAAATGGGAATACAATCGCCGTTATATAGGCTTGGAACAGCAGAGGAATAAATAGTAATTCAAAAAACACGATAACGTAATTGGGATGAGGGATATACCTGTATGGACCTTTCTTTATAGGCTTTTCATCAGGTAAGGTTAGAATTCGTGTATTCCACCTTCTCCCTAAGCTAGAGATACACCATATCCTTAAGACCTGAAGAAGGATAAACATGCTAAGAGAAAGATAAAATACACGACTGTAATGGTACGAAGTGAAAGCAAACTCTGAAAAAAGTGAAACAAAGAATAAACTATGGAGCACAATAAATAAAATATAATGATTTTCTCCTGATTCAATGGCTCCTCTGTTCAACATCCATTTTCGATTTGACCTGGCAAGAGCTAACTCTGCTAACCTTTGAATAACCAAAAAAGAAAACAGAATCCATAAAAATCCTTCCATTACATCCACTCCAAACTTACGATTTCTGAACTAAAACCAGGTCCGAGGGATGTCATACAGGACCTTGTACCTTTTTCAGGTTCACTCGCCATCGCCTCATTTAATACAAAATGCACCGTAGGGGAGGACATATTTCCGTGATTCCTCAACACATTCTCTGAAAACTTTAACGTATGATCGGATAATTCAAATACTTCCTTGTAACCTTCCAGCACTTTTCTTCCACCGGGATGGGCAACGATAAACGGCAACTCATTGATTTCCCAAAGGTTTTCAGCTAAAACATCCTTCATATGAAGACTCCAAAATGATTTTACTAATCTTGGTATGCTTTTATTAAAAATAACTTCAAATCCTGTATCCACTACTCTCCATCCCATTACATCCGTGCTCGATGGCTTGAGTCTGGAACTTGAATTTAATACCTTAGCCGTGGTCAGGGCAGCCATTTCTCGAAGTTTTGAACATTCTCCACTCATGAGTACCGCTGATGCACCGTCTCCAAATAATGCAGTTCCTACAAAGTTACTTACTCGCTGATCGGTTAGTTGGAAGGTTAAACTGCATAGTTCCACACATACTACTAAAACATTTTTTTCAGGGTGACCTTGAAGCCATTCAAACGCTCGTGCCACTCCGCTTGTACCTCCCGCGCATCCCAATCCGAACATAGGAGTCCTTTTCACCGTTTCTTTGAAGTTTAAATCATTAATAAAGTAAGTATCCAGTGTAGGTGTGTTGATTCCAGTAGAAGATACGAAGATAATATGATCTATCATAGAAGGACTCACTTCTTGCTTTAAGAACTGAAGATTAGATAAGCACGACTTAATAGCACCCTTAGCATATTTCAAAGCCTTTTCGTGAAATAATTCATTTCTCTCCTTTAATCCGTGCGGATCTTCAAACCACTCCATACTTGCTGAGAACTGTCTTTTATCTATTTGAGCATGTTCGAAGATTGGCAGCAGCCGTTTTTTTTCATGAGATTTGAGAGGGAATAGGTTGTAAATAAGTGATTGTACTGTGTCTTGAGAATATTCATACTCAGCTTGTTGCAGTCCGGTTGAAAGTATATAGGCCATTCGACAACCTCCTTTTTTTTAATATGCTCCTAATCCGGCTTGATTATGAGCTTAAAGAAAGCTGTCTTCCAGTTTTCAACTTAAAATAAAAACGAGCAATCAACCAGGGTTGATTGCTCGTATATACTTAAAATCCATAAATCGTCATTCCGCCATCTACAAAAAGAGTCTGGCCTGTCATATAGTTACCTGCGTCTGAAGCAAGAAATACTGCGGCACCAGACAGTTCTTCAAGCTTTCCTATTCGGTTTAATGGTGTTCTTTCAAGAATGGATTGTACATAATCTTCATCCTGTAACAACTGCTCCGTTAATGAAGTCGGAAAGTACCACGGACCGATGGCGTTCACATTAATTTGATACTTACCCCACTCCAGAGCAAGGTTTTTTGTCATTTGAATAAGTGCACTCTTTGTCATAGCATATACGACTCCGGTTCTTAACGCGGTATGACCGCCTACGGAAGAAATGTTAATAATCTTTCCTTGTCTATGTTGTTTCATTACCCTTCCCGCATATTGAGATAAGAAAAACGCACTTTTCATGTTGGTTGAAACAATCTGGTCCCATTCTTCCTCACTTACGTGTTCAGCTTCTGAGCGTATGTTCATCCCTGCATTATTGACCCAAATATCTATAGCTCGATCACCACGGATTTCTTCCACTTCCTCTTTAATCGCATCATATTGCTGGATATCCTTACAAATCGTATAAGCTTGCTGTCCTAGAGATTCAACTGTATCTTTCATTTTGTTTAGCTGCTTTTCATTACGGGCAATTAAGATTACATCGGCTCCTGATTCGGCATAGGCAAGAGCAATTGCTTTCCCAATACCTTTGGTGCCACCCGTGACGACGGCAAGTTTATTATCTAATCGAAAATCTGGTAAATACATACTAAGACCTCCCGAAGTAAAAAATAAATAAAATTTTCAGTATATTATAACATTTTTGCAATTTCTTTACATTCATTCCCGCCTCCCCTAGAATAAACGTGTTACATAACTTAAAGGGGGATTATTTATGAAGAAATGGTTACTTATGCTGGGCATTGCAGGTACGCTGGTTATCGCCGGATGTAATAATGACTCTTCTGATGAATCAGGCAGTGATTCTGAAAATCAGACGGAAGAACAATCTTCAGGTGAAGAAGAAAGCAAAAACGATGACCAGGCAATGAAGAAAGAAATCATGAGCGTCCAGATGAATATGCAGGACACTTTCCAGCCTTATCAATCTAAAATTGCCGCTTATGAAGAAGCCATGGTTGCTGAAGAGCCGGACCCAGAAGCCATCAAATCTGCAGGGGAAGAAGCTCAGACAGCCGCAGCAGAGGCTGCCGATGCAGCGTCAAATTATTCAATAGAAGCCGACCTGCCTGAAGATGTAATCACTACATATGAAGAAGCACTTCCTTCTCTTCAATCTTACTATGAAGAGGTTGCAAGTGCACTAGAATCTAACGTAGAAGAGGCAGATTTATCGCAAGCTGATGAAAAATTCTCGGAATTTACGGAACAAATAGCCCCTGTTTATGAGGATGCTGGATTATTAAAACCTGAATTAAAAAAAGAATTTTCTTAATTAAGAAAACCCAGCTGTCAGTACTGACAGCTGGGTTTTCTATCTCTAAACTATATTAAAATTGATAAATGTGTTTATACTTATTGGTCAGATAGTCTACCAAATAATCAGGGTTTAACCCTTCCCCAGTCACTTCTTCCAGGAGTTCAAGCGGTTTTTTCATCTTGCCATACTGATGTATATGAGACGTCAACCACTCTTTTATTTGATTAAAATCTCCCTGTTCAATTACTCGGTTAATATCAATTTCTTTGCTCATTTGTTTTTCGATTTGGGCTGCATACATATATCCCAACGCATAAGACGGAAAGTAACCAAAATCTCCCCCGGCCCAGTGAATGTCCTGTAGCACGCCTTCGGAGTCCATTTCAGGCTTAACACCCAAATACTCTTCCATTTTTTCATTCCATAACTTCGGCAGATCCTTTACTTCTATTTCTTCGCCTATTAAAGCTTTTTCGAGTTCGTAACGAACCATTATATGAAGACAGTAGGTTAATTCATCAGCTTCAATTCGAATAAGTGACGGCTTTACCTCATTAATGGCCCGGTAAAATTGATCCAGCGGCAGGGCCTCGAATTTTTCCGGTGCGTGTCTTTTAAACAATTCGTAATGATTCTGCCAAAAGGATTCCCTTCTAGAAATAAAGTTCTCCCAGAACAGAGACTGAGACTCATGAATACCCATAGATGTTCC
>NZ_JBAPTY010000287.1:0-7697 GCF_049282395.1 Halobacillus sp.
GAATATGTTTTTTCCTGTTTCCTCTTCTGAAGCTCATCTTCAAGCAGGTGAATAAAAGAGTGATCTAATTTCATCTCCACCGCTGTATGAAGTGAACGTATAAGCAGACGGTGTGGCAATTTTTTAACGATCATATAATATGACCCCTTTCGTTAGGATGGAAGTTCTGTTGATGCAGTAGCTGCTCCTATGATTTCGCCTTTCTGGTTATAGAGGGGCTGTGCAAATACATCATAATAAAGTAATCCATCTGACAAAGGGAAATAAATTCGTTGCCGTTGAGTTTCCTTTGTTTCGATCACTCTTTTCTTAAGGTCCATTAAAGCAAGAGTGCCTTCATTATAGTCAAGTTCATCGTCACGCTTTCCAAGTATGGGACTCATCTTAAAATCAGGGTGGGGATTAAACATCCAGGTGTATCGAAGTGAAAGGTCACAATGAGCCAGTGTGATAGGGGAATTAGCTAAAGCAGTCTGAAAAGGTTCGCTCAGGTGCTCTGTAAAAAATAAGGAAGGGTTAATATGGAGGAATGAAGAAATTTGAGATGCCACGGCCATACTGGGGTTTCTAGTCCCATTCTCAATTTGAGCATAATAGGCTCGATCAATATGAGCACCTTCGGCAATTTGCTGTTGAGTCAATTGTTGTTCCTTTCGGAGTTGGGTCAGCCATCTTCTCATTTTTTCCACATCCTACTTTCTTTTTTAAATAGAATATTTCGCATTATTTTTGAATATTCCTTGTGGCAGTTTGCAACAAGTTTACTTGATTTAATGCACAAGTAGCAACGGGAATCTATAAAATGGATGATTTTGGTTGGTTTTTGTTATTTTGAATATTATTATTTTTTTTACAGAAGTTTCTGTTATAATCATTCAGGTTGTTTATTTAAAGTTAGAAACTGGTGGATGAGAAAGGGGGCCTTTCATGAGTTGGGAAATATTAAATATTTTAGCGGTCAGTGCTTTTGCTTTCAGTGGAGCCATTGTGGCACTCAATGAGCGCTATGATATATTTGGTACATTCATATTAGGTATTGCTACGCCTTTCGCAGGTGGAATAATCCGTAATATAGCACTGGACGTTCCTGTAGTTCATGTGTGGGAGCAGGGTTATCTACTTTATGTTGCGTTTGGAACCATTGCGGTGGTCTATTTCTTTCCTAAGACATGGGTGCTTTCCTGGGATAGGTGGAACATTTATCCGGACGCGATTGGTTTATCCGCATTCGCTTTACAAGGAGCCTCATTCGCTATCGCACATAACTTCCCCCTGGGAGGAGTTATCTTTGCTGCTATATTGACTGGGGTAGGAGGGGGAGTTACAAGAGATGTTCTGGCTCAGCGGAGGCCGATGGTTCTCCATCAGGAAATCTATGCTGTTTGGGCATTAATGGCAGGTTTGCTTACCGGTGTTGGTATAATAGATGTACAAAGCGCTTCTCAAACTTACTTTTTGTTCTTCTTAGTGATTACTTGCCGTGTTTTGTCCTATCATTTAGGCTGGCATCTAAGATTTAGAGATTTATATAGACTTTAAAAAAGAGTTCGACCTCTACAAGGACGAACTCTTTTTCATTAGTATCGGAAAAGGTCGCCGGACAGATACCTCTCCCCAGTGTCAGGAGCAATGCAGACCACGATTTCTCCGGGCTGTTTTTTTGAAGCTACCTGCATGGCAGCCCAACAGGCAGCACCGCAGGATGTACCTAATAGAAGACCTTCTTCTCGTGCTAACCTTCTCGTAATATCGTACGCATCTTCATCTGTTACTTGGAAAATTTCATCATAGACTTCCTGATTTAAAATACTAGGGATGAAACCAGGGCTTGTACCAACCAGCTTGTGTTTTCCTGGCTTTCCACCGGAGAGAACAGGAGAGCCGGATGGTTCGGCAACATGTATCGTCATATCTTCAAATCGCTTCTTAAGTTCTTCGCCTGTGCCTGTAATCGTTCCTCCCGTGCCGGCAGTTGAAACGAACGCGCTTAGAGGTTTTCCTAGCTCATCCATTGCCTCAATAATTTCAGAAGCTGTTGTGTGACGGTGGGCATCTGGATTAGCCATATTTTCAAATTGCATGGGCATAAAACTATTATCTATTTCTTCTACAAGTTCTTTCGCTTTTTTAATAGCCCCAGGCATTTTTTCATCACCTGGCGTTAAAACGATCTCTGCGCCATAGGCTTTCAGAAGGTTGATCCGTTCTTGAGTCATCGTATCAGGCATGACAAGAATAGCACGGTAACCTTTAGCAGCAGCATTCATGGCAATACCTATTCCCGTGTTTCCGCTAGTAGGCTCGACAAGTGTAGAACCTTCTTTTAGCAGGCCGTCCTGTTCAGCCTGAGCCATCATATTGTAGGCAGCACGGTCTTTAACGCTTCCGCTCGGGTTGTACTTTTCAAGTTTCATATAAATGTCTGCTCCGTCTTTTGGAGCTAACCGATTTAATTTAACAAGAGGAGTATCTCCAATCAAATCAGCAATATTATTTACCACACGCATACGGTCACTTCCTTTTTATACAAGGGTTTGTATATAATTTTATCATGTTCTTCTATAACCTTCATCTCTCGAGGACTCCCGGGAGAAGTAGAAATAACCACTCTAGTGATATGTGAGCGGTTATTAAAAGTTTTTCTGTACCATCTTCTGAGCAAACTGGAACGAATCCTGAGGGACGGAAATTTTAAAGGCTAACTGATTTGAGTTTAAGTTAAAGCGATCAACCCGGATATTAAAGTTACTGGCTGTGTCCATTTGAGTGACAGCTACATAAATATTTTCTTCATTAGGATTTACCATTACCCATTCGGGAAGTTTATAGTTATCCTTCACGAAACCTAAGACTTTTTTATTCGGCAACGGAAGCTGTCCCAGTGATATCCGCTCCTGCTCAAGAACAAGGTCTCCGTTTTCCTGGACGATCGGATTTAATTCCACTTTAATGGGGATGACCTGATCAAATGCTTTAATGTTGCCTGTGAGCGTTACATTTCTATCCAGGGTAATCGAATAATCAAATACGGTCTGTGTTGATAATTCTTTTAAATATTCATTGGCCAGCTGTTCCATGTTTTCCTTGGTCGATACGATCGTAAATTCTGCATCTGAACTTTGCTTTTCTTTATCTACGTTGACGAGCGTATAGGTGCTCGGTAAAAAAACAAGGGAGAGCACCACTAATAAGACTATAATATTTAAAAGTGCTAATAGCCAAAAAGAAGTGCGCCACTTATTATTTAGAAAAAATCGTTTCATATGAACATTCCACCTGTTTATTGTTCGATATCCGGTCTTATATATTCTAACACGCGCTCTGCAATTCGTTTATAACCTTTTTCATTTGGATGGAAGTAGTCTTCTTTCCACAGAAGCTCCTCTTCAGACCCCAGAAAGATATCTTTAATAGGGATAAATTCAGCCTGTTCATAGTTTGAAATTACTTCTTTGCTTACACGGTTCCAGTCACTCATAATCTGTCCCAGTTCCGGAATATTATTAAAATAATAATCAAAAGGATTATAGAGTCCGACCAAATAGATGGGGACATCCGGATTAAGGCTTTCCACCCTTTGAAATATCTCGTTTAATCGTTCCTTATAACCCTTTTGAGCTTCCTGGAATTGCTCGTAATTTAAACTGGCAAAATTATTTTTCACCACTTTCATAACATCGTTGGCTCCGATCGTAATAATAACCACATCGGCTTCTCGCAATGACTGGGAGATTTCTTCCGTTTGCATTCGTTCTAAAAGCTGATCAGTACGGTTGCCGCGGACCCCGTAATTAGCTATATCAAGTGTTTCTAGTGGCTGGTTACTGTTAATTGTGTCTTCAAGAATTCCCACATAACCGTCATTATCGGTGGAATCACCAACCCCTTGAGTGAGTGAATCACCTATGGCTACAATATCAAGGTCCTGCCTGACGAAGAGACCGCGGGCACTTTCAATGACACTGGTAAATACGTCACGAAGTTCACCGCTTAGAGTTTCGTCAGCCTTATCAACATCGTTTTCGCTATCCGATTCATTTATATCACTTTCTTCATCATTTGATTGATGTTCCTTTTCTACCCCCTCTGTTTCGGTTTGCGGAGGAGACTGCTCGCTCTCTTGATTATCTGGCGTATATATAAATGCTGCTATGATGAAAAAGGCGATCGTAAGGGTAAGCAAAACAGATGCTACCCATCTCCAAATTTTCAATTAAGATCACCCCGATTTTTATGTTCCTATCTCCTATTATATGTTGTATCCATCTAATGGGAAATTGAAAAGTTTTTCCCACAATTATATCACGAAAAGATTTACAATAGACATACGTAAGTGCTTACGTTAATTTGAGGGTAAGCAAAGGGATTTAATGAAAGGGTGCGGAAGATGGCGGAACAAGTCACAATTTCAGTACGTGAATTGGTGGCCTACGTTTACAGGGGCGGAAGCATTGACAACCGGTTTCGTTCAAGTACGGCATTAACAGAAGGTACAGCTATTCATCAGGAAGTGCAGAGCACGTATAAAGAAAATGATAAGAAAGAAACCTTTTTAGAATATTTGTATCAGGAAGAAGGCATGGATATCAAGATTCAAGGCCGGTGTGATGGTATATTGGAGACAAAAGATGGACCTGTAATTGATGAAATCAAGTCCACAGCAAGAGAGCTGGATGAGATCACAGAAACGACTCACCCAGTGTATTGGGCTCAGGCTAAAGGCTATGCTTACATGTATGCTGAACAAGAAGGTCTTGAAGAAATTCAAGTTCAACTGACCTATGTGCAGAAGAAGTCTAAAGAAAAGAAACGGTTAAGACAGAAAATTTCTTTCCAGGATCTTGAGCTTTTTCTGAAGAATACGATGAAGGAGTATTCCTCCTATGCCAGAGTGCTTCTACATATTCGAGAGCAAAAACAAAAATCGGTACCAGATCTATCCTTTCCGTTTTCAGAGTATCGCAAAGGGCAGAGAAAACTTGCAGGAAGTGTCTATCGAACGATTGAAGAAAAGCGTAATTTATTTGCTCAAGCGCCAACTGGCATAGGTAAGACCATATCAACGCTTTTTCCTGCTATAAAAGCAATGGCTGTTGATCAAGTAGATCGTATTTATTATTTAACAGCTAAAACGGTTACAAGGGCCACTGCTGAAGAAGCTCTAGGCCTTATGGAAGATAAAGGGTTGTCTTTGCGATCAGTCACACTGACCGCAAAAGACAAAATTTGTTTCAAGGACGAAACGATTTGTCAGCCCGATTATTGTGAATTTGCCGATGGATATTACGATAAGATCAATGGAGCTCTTACCGATATCCTGTGGAACGAAACACGTTTAACTCGCTCAGTTATTGAAGCGTATGCAAGAAAGCATAAAGTATGTCCGTTTGAGTTTTCTTTAGATTTAACAAATGTGGCTGACGTTGTTATAGGGGATTATAATTATATTTTTGATCCCCGTGTTTCTTTGAAGAGGCTCCTGCCCGAATATAAGAAAAGAACCGCTCTATTGATTGATGAAGCTCATAACCTGGTAGAACGTGCAAGAGAGATGTTTTCGGCATCTATTCGAATGAATGACTTTGCTGTAATAGCGGATATGTGGCATGGTGCAGAGCACCCCTTAAATAAAGCAGCAAGTGCGATTTATAAAGATTTGAAGAATCTGAGTGAACAGGGAGAGAAAGATTTTGTTTTAGAAGAGATACCCGGCGAATTAGAAGAGAGTCTGGAAAGGTTTATTGAAACAGCAGAGGTTGAACTTCAAGAATCCACAGAGAATGACCAGAGCGAAGAATTACTGGAACTATATTTTTCTGTACAGAATTTCTTGAAAATTATTCCTCTTGCAGATGACCATTATCGATTTACAGCCTCCAAAACCGGCAGGGAGTTCACCCTAAAGCTTTTCTGTATGGATCCTTCCCATGTCCTTGAGAAAACAGCAAAGTCATTTCGATCAAGTGTGTTTTTCTCGGCAACCTTGTCCCCGTTTGGCTATTATAAAGACATGCTTGGCGGAAAAAAGGACGATTATATTTTGAAGCTTCCATCACCGTACGATTCTTCCCAGATCGATGTGATGGTGGCCCCGCTCTCTACTCGTTATAAAAACAGGGAAGAAACGGCAGAACGTCTTGCTCACTCTCTTTATCAGCAAGTCACTGAGAACCCGGGGAATCACTTGTTTTTCTTTCCTTCTTATCACTATTTGGAACTGGTATACAATCATTTCCGAAACTACGATGACGTTAATACAATCGTACAGGAACAAGGTATGGACGAGATTAGAAGAGATGAGTTTCTTACTCAGTTTGTCTCTGGAGGTAATTTGGCAGGATTTGCGGTTCTTGGAGGTGTCTTTTCGGAAGGTGTCGATTTAAGAGGAGATCGCTTAAATGGTGTTGCTGTAGTAGGAATTGGCCTGGCCCCAAGAAGCTTCGAAAAAGAATTAATTAAAGAGTATTTTTCTAATCGCGGAAGAAATGGCTATGATTATGCCTACGTTTATCCAGGTATGAATAAAGTACTTCAAGCCGGTGGTAGATTGATACGTTCAGAAACAGATTATGGATCGATTCAACTGATAGATGACCGCTTCCTTTCACCTAAATACCAAAGCTTGTTTCCAGAAGATTGGGGAAATTATCGAATAAAGAAATAATATGATTTCCTGGGAAATAGTTTTGGAGAATTATGTTTAGATGTTTTCGACAATAAGTACAATTAAATGGCAGGGGATCAGCACTAGTGCTGATCCCCTAAATATTTTCTAGTAAATCTTTGCAAAATCGTTTCACATGCGATTGAGTAGCTTCTGGTATGCCATAACTTTCAAAAATGGCCTGATCAACTTTACGCTGCAGTTTTTGAGTATTGAAAGAAGGGTCTTTTTTCTTTCCTTCAATAAGGGAGATAGTGCTCTCGACTACCACTTCTTTAAGCGATTCAGAAGGCTCGACGTAAGGAAGTTTTTTTAGGTAACCCGCTGTAATCATATTTGTCCGATTTAAAAACTTCCGCAACATGTATTTCACAAGCAGGCTATTGAGTAAACCAAGGAAATAAAAAAGGGCTTCCTGGTTTTTGGGAAACAAGTTTGCATTCACGCCAAATAAACTTCCCGGCGGGAGATAAGCGGCTGAAAACTCCACTCCCATAGAAGAACACGTGATTCCTTCTTTATAATAATAAGAGGGGTTTCGAACCATGAAGTTAGAATGGACATTTTTGTATTGGGGCCAATTCTTATGAATGTAATATTTGGGTTCATAGTACCAGGCATCTTTTGAACCTCCATTTTTGTAAAAAGGCAGCCAATCTTCATAATTAATGACTTCACTTTGCTCACGAAGGAAATATTTATCGTTTCCGGTAGAAATGCCTGTAACGATTTTTACAACATCACCTAAAGGCTCATAGGGAGTATGAAATAAACTAAGAATCTCAATCGGTACGTTGATAGAATAGTTGTAATTCGGATTGTTTTCAAAGTGAATTTGGTTCAGGTATTGTATGCTTTCATCGGGAGGGTTCGTGTATTCCTGTTCTATTAACCGATCGATTAATCTCATAGTTTGCTTCTTATCAATGAGTGCTGACGGTCTCTTTTTTAAAGTAAGAATACACGTTCTTACATCTGCCTTTCCTTTGTGGAATAGGCGGCGTGGTGCAAGGATAATTTCCTTAATTTCTGT
>NZ_JBAPTY010000288.1:0-6873 GCF_049282395.1 Halobacillus sp.
AAGTCGAAGACTGAGGAGGCTCAGCACATGCCCACGGAAAGCGAAATCGTCCCCCGAAGGACCTACAGACTAACCCGATATCTCGAAACTGAGTCTTACAGTAACCGGCCCTTTAGTTTAATATCTTGCTTTTTAAAAAACCTGTAGTCACGTTTTGGTATGCACTAAAAAAAGTGCGAGTCTTTATAGGACTCGCACTTTTCGTTCATTTATTAAGGTTGATAGTTGGAATCTTTATTAGAGTGCCTCTGCCACCAATGTTTTATCAATTGAGTGCGGCCTTCGATTAAAGGCTGAGTCAATGTGCGGATTATACTGCTTGAAAGCAGGTACACAATAAGCGCAGCCACTATAGCAAGACCTAGGATATCGAAAATAGATCCTACTTTAAACAACTCAGCCTGTCTGAAGAATTGGATGAAGAAACCGTGCAGTAAATATACATACAAGGTTTTTCCGCCAAGATAGGAGAAACGATATTCTTTTCCAGGCACCCAGGATAATACACTTACCGTCATAACAGCAGCAAGAAGATACACCATTAAGCGGATCAAGCCGCCGAATTCTGGATTACCCAGATCTGCATACGATTTAGAACCAAGCAGCCATCCTGAACTTACTTCCGGAAAAGCAGCTATAAGTCCAGCTGCTAAAGCCATCACCACAAGCCCTATTTCTCTTGCGCGTCGCGTTCTAAACAGTTTCACATGCTCTTTCGTCATCCAGTACCCGGCCAGGAAAAACGGAAAAAATACAAATGTTCTGGATAAGCTGAAACTGTGGCCGATATCGTTGAAGTACCCAACTACAAGCCCAACCTCCACGGCAATGGTAATTCCGATAATAGGCGGGATCTTTTTAAACCAGTACAACAGAATATGCCAGCAGAATAAACTAAACAAGAACCAAAGCGACCAGTGAGGATAAAAAGGTCCGTTGAGCCATCCATCTTTTCCAATAAAGAAGAAATACCCCGTATAGGCAAGTTGGAAGATAAGATATGGCAAGATCAGTTTTTTAGCCAATTGAATGATGTAATCCTTATGACCTGACCCCTTAGCAAAAAAGCCGGCCAGGAAGATGAACGCAGGCATATGAAAAGTATAAATCCACGTATAGAGGGTGTACATGGGAACTGATCCATCTGTAAACGGCTGGATCATATGACCAAATACCACTAAAAAAATCAGCAATAATTTTGCATTATCGAAAAACACATCACGCTTCATTCTTTTCACCCTTCGCTCTTCAAATTTCCTAGTCTGAAAAATTGTCCTATACTCTATTTATCACATTTTTAAAGATTTGATACCGTTTTTATTATTTTTTAAACAAACTGTAAACTACCTGTCAATTCTGTCTCTTTTCTGTCATGGAACAAAGATACAAAAATCCTCTTCTGCGCTTCATGCAGAAGAGGATGAATTTACGGTTTTATTCAAATTCAATGGCCCAATTTCCATTTCTGAAAATCGGCTCAAACTCGCCATCTTTAGTTTCTCCATCAATATGCAACTCTGGCGAACCCATCATGAAGTCTTCATGAACTAGACTATCATTAACACCGTGATGATCCATTTGTTGCTCATCAAACGAAGAACCGTCTTTGATATTAGTCGGGTATGCCTTGCCCAAAGCTAAATGACAGGAAGCATTCTCATCATAAAGCGTATTAAAGAAGATGTGACCGGACTTAGAAATTGGAGATTCGTTCGGCACAAGCGCAACCTCTCCTAATTGCTTCGCTCCTTCATCCGTATCAAGCAAGTGTTTCAAAGTATCTTCACCAGATTCAGCTGAATAATCAACTACTTTACCGCTCTTAAATGTAAGGGTAAAGTTTTCAATCAAGTTTCCGCCGTAGTTGAGCGGCTTCGTACTCGTCACTTTACCATCTACACCATATTTGTGGGGCATGGTAAATACTTCTTCTGTCGGCATATTTGGATTGAACTCAGTGCCTTGTTGAGAAGTAGCTGAACCACCATGCCAAATATGATCCTCGACCAATTCGATGGACAATTCTGTGCCTGGAGCTTTATAATGCAGTTTTCTATATTGCTTATTATTTAAATATTCGCGTGCCTGGCGTAAACGTTCATTATGATCATTCCAGGCTTCAATTGGATCTTCCTGATCAATCCGTGTGATCTGAAAGATTTGTTCCCATAGTTTGTCCTGGGCCTTTTCGGAAGAAAGCTCTGGAAATACCTTTTCTGCCCAGGCCTTCTGGGAATAAGCTACAATGCTCCAGGTTGTTTTATCATTCATGATGTAATCGCGATATTTAGTAAGTGCCTGAGCACTCGCTTTATTAGCTTTGGCTACACGCTCTGAATCCACATCTTTTAATAAGTCCGGATTCGGGCCATAAATCGAGAGTAGAGAATAGCCATCAGCCACCATCTCCTCCAGCCCTTCTGCCTTCCATTTAGGGAAGTTCTCAAGTACCTCCATTGGAGCATTTTTCATTTTGAGGTAACTTAATACTTCATCGCCCCACTCAACGTGAACGTTCTTGGCTCCTTTGCCATAAGCTTTAGCAGAAATGGTGCGAACAAGATCTGCTGCCTCAATCGGGGCGTTAATAATCAGCCCCTGACCTCTTTGTAAATTAACCCCTTTTTTCAGAGCTAATTCTGCGTATTTTTCTAATTGCTTTTGATTTGCTGTCAAATTGATACCTCCCAAAATTGAGATTGTCATTATATTATTTCATATCTTCCATCCATTTCCTAATTAAATGCCGAATCTTGAATTTTAACTAGGAAACATATAGTTCTTATACCTTATTTTCACCTTTTTCTATATTAAAAAACAAAAAGTGGGTTAGTTTATTTTTATCAAGGGTAGGAAATAGAAGAATTTAAACTAACTAAGAATGGTGATTATGTGGGTTTCTTTTACTATATTAGAAAATATTTAAAAATGTCGAAACGTCAGCGTAAAAGTGAGTTAAAATCCACCCTCTGGTTTATGCCTTTCTGGTATATAGTAGGAGCTGTTGGTCTTTCTGCTTTTACTTTTTATCTAGATTACATTGTGGATGTCAGCCTCTATTTGCCTGCTGCCATCGGGTTCAGCGGTCAGACGCTTCAGGTTCTTTTGAGTGCACTCGTAGGAGGGGTGCTAACCTTAAGCGCATTTACGATTAACTCCCTGCTTGTAGCACTTACGACGTTCAGCGGCCAGTTTTCTTCCAAAATGCTTGTAAACTTTGTAAGTGACCGGGCGACACAGCATGTTCTGGGAATATTTAATGGTAGTTTCATATATGTGCTCTTGAACTTCTTATACGTCACTCATGAAGAAGAAGAGTATATCGTGGCTACACCTGCTCTATCTATTTTAACTGCCATAACAGCTGCCGTGACCTTTATTTATTTTATCAACCATACAACGACCTGGATGCAGGTTCATAACATCAGTTACAATATGAACTCCAAGTCAAAATCAGTGCAGGCATCTTTAGAGAAAGAACTGAAGCCCTATCACCTTGAGAAAAGCATCGACGAATCTAAACTGCCTTCAGAAGCAGAGGGAAAGATGATTGAAGCCAATCAACCGGGTTATTTTCAAGTGGCTGATTTCTCCCGTCTCATTAAACAGGCTAAAAGAGATAATAGTCTTATACGGTTTGATGTCAGAATCGGAGAATTCGTTGTAGAAGGTACGCCTGTGGTCACTTATTGGGAAAATGAAGAAAAGGTGGACCCTGCCCGATACCTGAAATCTATTGAGATTGGAATTAAGCAAACTGAAATTCAGGATCTGGAATACGGTTTAATCAAGCTTGCCGAGGTAGCCATTAAGGCTCTGGGGCATAACGACCCGCTAACCGTCACGAACACTATTCACCAAATTGCAGATCTATTAAAGAGTATAGGTCAGTCTTCCAATTTCTCTCCCTATCTTTTCGACCAGGAGCAGGAACTTCGTATTATCTTAAATCAAAAGGATTTCAGATATTACCTTCACAAAGGGTTTGCATCCATTCGCGAATACGCGAACCAAAACTCAGCGGTCATGACCGAACTGCTTACTATGGTAGCCCTGCTTAGTAAAACAATGGATCAGTCCGTCCACAAAGATTTATGGGAATTTGCACGCCAGACGATTTTAGGATTTGATAACTACAGCCTTTATGAAAATGATTGCCTTTATATTTTAGAACAATTATCCGTGCTTGCAAAAAATACAGGTAACCAGAAAGATTATCTTTTTCTACTCGAATACATGCTGGAAAGAGTCAGCTCTAAAAGCGCCTCAAAGGTACCGTCTTTTCCTTTAGACTGACCTAAAAAAGAAGCAGAGAGCAGATCAAGAGCTGCTCTCTGCTTCTTTTTCATTTTTAAACATTTCAATCGCCCGAATGCGCATGGTTTTATGATCAACCATTGGCTCAGGATAGTCTTCCCCAATGACACAATTCGCTTGCTCCTGGTCTTTCTCAGACATTTTAGCCGGCTCATGAATATATTTTTTATCGACATCTATTAATTCCGGCACCCATTCTTTAATAAAGCGCCCGTGTGGATCGAAACGTTCCGACTGTCTAGTAGGGTTAAATACCCGGAAATAAGGAACAGGATCTGTCCCTGTAGAGGCAGCCCACTGCCAGCCACCAATATTAGAAGCCGGATCATAATCGATCAGTTGTTCTGCGAAGTATCTTTCTCCTGCACGCCAATCCATCAGCAAATCCTTGGTTAGAAAAGAAGCTACAGCCATGCGAAGACGGTTGTGCATCCACCCTGTCTCATTCATCTGTCTCATAGCCGCATCGATAATTGGAAATCCTGTGCTGCCCTCTTTCCATTGATTAAAAAGATCTTCATCATAATTCCAGGGCAATCCCTGATATTTCTCAACCATTTCTTCATCTCCGGCATTCGGATAAAAGTGATAAATCATATTATAGAAATCACGCCACGCAAGCTCTGAAATATACGTTTCGACCCCTTCTGTATTTTTGCGGTAGTCCACTTGATCATGAATTAAATGATAGACCGTTCGAATGGAAATAGCACCAGTTCTTAAGAAGCGGGACATCCGGCTTGTACCATCCACCGCTGGAAAATCCCGGTCCTTTTCATAATCATAAATCGCTTCATCCAGAAAATCATAAAAGTGATCAAGGGCATCGTTTTCGCCGACTTTATCAAATTCTCTCGTTGTCTTGCCGATCAAATTTTTGTAAGCTTTGTAACCATCCTCAAACTCATCATTCTTGTCTACAGCAAGCTGGGATAACCGGTCATGATCTACCTTTTGAACAGCTGGCTTTTGCAACTGCTTCCACTGTTTATAGTAAGGGGTGAATACTTTATAATATCCGCCGGTCTTTTTAGTTACTTCCTTCGCTCCGTGCATATGATGATCGATATAACTGAAGACCTGAACGTCTGAATCGTTTAAATACTCTTTAACGTCATGATCTCTTTTCAGGCCAAATCCTGACTCATCTCGATTATAATAAACGGCTTCTACTTGATGTTTTTCAACCAGCTGAGCGAACGCTGCGCTTATCTTTCCTTCTATAAAATGAACGACTAGCCCCTTCTCTTCTGCGTCATCTACAAAAGCCTTCAAGGTTTGAAAAAAGTAGTCATGCCGTGCAGTAAATTCCTCATTCAGGTCAGGATGGATATGAAAAAATAAAAGGATTTCATCCTCATCGCTCGCATGTTCCAATGCTTTATTGAGTGCTGTATGATCATTTAATCGTAAATCTCTGCGAAACCATATCGCTCGAGTTGTCATGGCTGCCACTCTCCCTGTCTTATTCTACCTAATCTCTATTGTAACGAATGTCTGTTCTACCCTCACGTTTTAATAGGTAAGCTTTGATATAGTCTTTGCTTTTTCACTAGTTGCCCAGTTACCCGTCATTCATTTTCCATAATAAGCTTATTCAACAATCGGGCCGGATTATGTAAGTCTCAGTTTCGAGATCATTTGGGTCCGTTACGATATGAGGAGGGGGCTGGTGGGGAAATAACTCGTCTTGTTCCATCACCCAGACACTCGAGACATAAGCCGTTCATCAACGGATTGAAAAACCGCCATCCTTTTGATGCTCGGCTTATGCTGGTCGTGTCTTTCGGGGTGATTCCACATTTGAACACTTTCCTATGGGGGAACGGTGAGCTTCTTCGCTCGTTTCACTCTCTGTGGGATCTCACCTAGTTCCTTCTCCCATGGGGGTCTCACCATTTCCCCACCAGCCCAACTTTATTAGGAATAACGGCCCCTTCGGAAAGAGAAGATTTTTTCTTCCTTACCCTGCCTGGAATGTTTATATAGCAGGCTATCCCGCGTATGTCCAGCCTAAAAAAGTGTATACGTACATGTGTTTATTTCTTCTCAAAAGGGGTAAGGATGAAACCGTTTAGAGTTTCTGATTCGGCTAGGTTCGGAGGGCCCGCAGGGCTGTTAAGCCCTAGGAAGCTCACCACAGAAGAAGTTCGACTAAGACCGCCACGTCGTGTGGCAACGTCGAACGACCCTGCGTCGTGCAGGGCCGGAAAGCGAAATCGTCCCCCGGATAACCTTCCGCTCCACCAATATCTCGAATTCAAGTTTTCCAGTATCGGGAGCTTTCCTATAAGATCAGCTTCGCTGCTTTTTTTAAATTACACCACCTTAACGACAAATTATCCAGATATTGAATCATCATATAATATGTACTAATCGCATTTTCCTTATTGAAAATAACCAATAACCTTTACTATCGCTGTCAGGTAAAAAAAACAGGCTGCCGCTGATTTGCGACAACCTGTCCACTTTTACTGATCAAATGTTTTCATTAATGTAGCCATTTCAATGGCTCCTGTCGCGGCTTCCCAGCCTTTATTGCCTGCTTTAGTTCCC
>NZ_JBAPTY010000289.1:0-3916 GCF_049282395.1 Halobacillus sp.
AATGCGAAAATTATAAGCTTTGTGCGTCACCATTTTCACCTCCGTACAGGAACTTATGTTCTCATTTTAGAATACCATACGACCGTAAAAATAGAAAACGAAAACCTTCGCCTGAAGGCGAAGGCATGCATCTCTCCCTTACCACTGGTCTTCGACACAGTGCTTGAAGAGGGAGGCTTCTGCCGATAAATGCTAAAAAGACCCAGACACGTGCAAAGCATCTGGATCTTTCATTTATTCTTGTGCGGCTTGATTTTTGCTCGTTAGCGTAAAGAAAGCAACCGAACCAATGGAGGCGGTAATAAATAACGTGGCTCCCATTGGAACGGCGGTACTTTCATCCAGACCGACAAGCGGAGAAACCATCGATCCGAACAATAGAGGAAGCATCCCTAAAACAGCACTGGCACTTCCCGCCCGATGCCCTTGATGCTCCATAGCAAGTGTGAACGTACTGGTCAAAACCATTCCCATAGCCGTCATGTAAATAAAAATTGGGATGACAAGCGAAGCCAGCGGTCCTTCAATAATCGTCATAACTAAAAGAAATGAGGTGGCACTTACGGCCGTAATAACAGCTGCGCGAAGCAGGCTTCTCTCATGAATAATGCCTCCCAGGCGGCCAATAAGAAAGCTGCCCGTAATAATCGCCAGACCATTGATGCCGAACAGTACACTGAAAACCTGTGGAGACACTCCGTAAATACCCTGATACACAAACGGTGTTCCCGATACATACGCAAAGCTGCCGCCGTGAACAAATCCGATCGTTAACGCATAACCAATAAAGGAACGATCCTTTAGAAGCCTCCCAATCGTTTTAATGGACTCCCGAATTGAACTTGGAATTCGCTTTTCCGGCGGCAAGGTTTCTTTTAACTTCAGGGTTATTGTCGATACGATGATCAATCCTAGCAGGCAGAGAAAATAAAAAATCGTATTCCATGTTGCAAATGGTAATAACAAAATAGCTCCGCCTGTCATGGGTGCAATCATCGGAGCTGTAGCATTAATGACCATTAACAGAGCAAAGAACTTTGTAAGCTCTCTTCCATCGAAAACATCACGCACAACCGCTCGGGATAGTACAATACCTGCAGAAGCAGTGAAGCCCTGGATAAAACGTGCTAATATTAATATGTAAATATTAGGAGCGAGCGCGCAAAGCAGGGAAGCAACCGCGAATAAGAAAATGAACAGAAGTAAAGGCTTCCTCCTGCCCTTGGCATCGCTAATCGGGCCCACCACAATCTGTCCGATCGCAAGTCCGATTAAGCACGCCGTCAAACTCAGCTGGACGAGCGAAGCGGACGCGTTTAAATCCGAGGCAATCCCCGGGAAGCTTGGTAAATACATATCTATATTGAGCGGACCTAGAATTCCAAGCATGCCTAGGAGGAAAGCCAGTCCCAGACGCTCTTTTCCTGTTGGGTTATGAAGCATTAATCTCATTCACCTTTCTTAACGAAACCATTCGTTTATTTCCCACTGCTGTATATCCCCCGCTGTAAGAAGCTACTAAACTACGATTTTATCTTTCTTTAAACGATAAATCCACTTTTATGATTGAAAAACTTCGAGTCCTGCCCTTATCCCTTTGATCTACACAATTAACTAGTAAAAATAATCCATATAAATCCTTCTATTGACGGCTGGTATCGACGCTAATAGAATAGCCGAAGGAAAAAAGCCAATGCTTTTCGTTTCAATTTATGAGAAAGATGAGGATTCACAATGCTATACCGTATGTCTATTTATATTCTTGGCATGTTTGTTAATTTTTTTGGTGTAGCCCTTTTGATAAAAGCCACATTAGGTGCAGGTTTCTGGACCGCGTTATTTGTAGGATTATCTGATCGGCTTGGTTTTACTGTCGGTATCTGGTACGCAATTTTTCAATTGTTGTTCATTTTTGTTAATGGCTGGCTCATGAAGCAAAAGCCAGAAGTGCGAGCCCTGCTCCCGCTCGTTTTGGAAAGTCTTATCCTGGATTTCTGGGTAGAAATTGTATTTAAGAATATGACGTTGGCGTCTGCCCCTTTTCTCGCACAGCTAGCTGTCCTGCTAATAGGAGTCACCTTTAGTGCGCTGGGTGTGTCCATTTACATTCTGCCTCAGCTGCCAAGAGCTCCTGTGGATCAATTGTTTTTAGTTGTCGCAAAAAGGTTTAATGTCAGCTTACGGTTAAGTCAAACGGCCATAGCTCTTACAACTTCATCCGCGGCTTTCTTTGTCGGCGGACCAGTCGGACTAGGAACCGCAGCTGGCGTTGCTTTTGCCGGCATATTGATCCAATACTTTTATACGTATGGTTATCCATTATATTATCTATACCACCCTCACTACCGCGAGCGTTTTACTCCCGTGTTATAAAGCTCAAGCCCTCTGCTATTTGGCAGAGGGCTTTTATTGTTTATATTTTCCTATTCGTGATTTCTATTTTTACAACTATCACTTTTCTGCAAATATACCCACCAACGCGAACTTCGGCCCTGCTGATTTCCTGAAACGCGGAGACTTTTCCATTGCTCTCGTGAAGCTGTATGATCTATTGAAGTATATCTGATAGCTTTTTAACAGGATATATATTTTATACCTCCCCTGCCCTGCACAAACAAATAGCTTTAAAATTAAAGCAAATTACGTAATAATATTAAAATAGGAATCCTGCAGAAGGAGTGAATTAGATGATTGAACAAGAACGGCACGTCCTCGTTATTTTTCCTCACCCTGACGATGAAGCGTTTGGAGTGTCAGGAACGATTGCGTCCTATATAAAACAAGGCACTCCCTTAACTTATGCGTGTCTTACACTTGGTGAAATGGGAAGAAATTTAGGCAAACCCCCATTTGCAACTAGAGAAACTCTGCCGGATATTCGGCGCAAGGAGTTGAAAAAGGCAGCAGAAGCTATGGGGATTGAAGACCTGCGTATGATGGGCCTTCGGGATAAAACCCTGGAGTTCGAAGATGATACACAGATGAAGCAAATGGTAAGAGACCTAATTGATGAACTGGAGCCTTCTTTGGTCATCAGTTTCTATCCTGGCTTTGCTGTTCACCCCGATCATGAAGCCACGGCACGAGCAGTAGTCCGAGCGCTTCGTGAAATGGAACCGGACGAACGCCCAAAATTTCATGCGATAGCTTTCGCTAACGACACGGAAGAAAAGTTAGGAGAGCCGGATGTAGTGAACGATATTCAATCCGTACAAACAGAAAAGCTGAACGCAATGCGTGCCCATATCTCTCAAACTGCGCGGATGCTTGAGATGCTGGAAGAAGGCATTAAAACTAAAGATCCTGAAGCTATGAAGTGGGTCACCAATGAACGTTTTTATACGTATAAAGATTGGTCCATAGACCCTGGGAGATAAAAGAAAAGGAAGGTTGGCTCTATAAGAGTGCAGCCTTTTTTTCTTGTTGTCTGACAATAAGATGTACAGGTAGTCCCTTATGTCACAGGAATGTCTAAAAACGCACATTTTAGTTTAAGATAGAAATGTTATGATGAAAGACAGAAACTACGGAAAGGAGTCTGATCATGAATCGATTACTATGGAGTTTACTCGTATTTATATTTATTTTATTATTAGCTGCTTGCGGAACTAACGAACAAAGCCAGCAGAATAACGAAACAAGCTCTTCGGAGGATCAAGTAGCTGAAATTCCAGAAGTAGAGGTAAAGTTTGGAGAGCAGCCACTTCCCGTAAAAGAGAAAACAACCATTGAAGCAGTCGTCACACAGGGAAGTGAACCTGTAGAAGACGCTGATTATGTAGATTTTGAAATTTGGAACGATTCCCAAGGTCAGGAAAGTTCCAAAACCATCGAGGCAGAGCATACAGGTGCCGGAATCTATACGATCGAATAGACTTTCGATTCTTCAGGTACCTATCAAGTTATTGCGCATACA
>NZ_JBAPTY010000290.1:0-1752 GCF_049282395.1 Halobacillus sp.
TTTATAATGAAGCGTTTTCATACGGAAGAAGTCTCTTTACCTTATCATGAATGCGTTTTCAAGGATTTGGTGGAATCTACAAATCCACTATCTTATATTCGTTCATTTTGACAAAGATTTCAATAGAAGAATGGATTGTATGTGTGAAAAACAATGATAATATAAGGGTATCCACCCCATAAGGAGTATCACTATGAAACCATCACCGTATTTGACGTATTCATATAAAGATTTCATCGATTCACCCGAAGGACTTGCAGATAGCATTGCGGAGATCTTAGGATGTCCGGTCACCATTGAAGATGCTAATCATTGCATTGTCTCCTACAGCAAACATGAACAGAACGTGGATCATGCACGGACCGCGACCATCATGAGACGGAAAGTACCTGAGCATGTGATTAACGGGTTATGGAAACACGGGTTTATGGCTAAGCTTTTCGAAAGTGAAGAGCCCATTGTTGTTCATAAAATTGACGCCATCGGCCTTGGTGATCGCCTGGCTATATCTGTTCGTAAAGACAACGAAATCCTTGGCTTCATATGGGCGCAAACAAATGACTCTCCCGTTACTTCCGAGCATCTGGAAGAATTGAAAGAAGCGGCCCAGTGGGTGAGTCACTATTTACTTAGACAGCAGGCTAAGAAGAAAAAGACGGACGAAAGCAGCAAAGAATTTTTCTGGCACCTGCTGACAGGCTCTTTAAAGAATCCGACAGAGATCAAACGGATGGCGAAAAAGTATCAGATGAACTTGAATGGTCAGCTTTGTGTAGCAGTCTTCGAATTTACAGAAGACATGAGTCAAGCTGTTGAACGACACGCGTATTATTTAACGGAAACCCTTCATCAAACGCGGGTTGTGAACCGGATATTCGATGATCGACAGCTTATTCTGCTTGTCCGAACGGATAATAAAGAGGATGCGAATGAGATGAACCAGGCGTTCATTCGTGAATTCACACAAAAAATGAAAGAACGGCTTCACTTTGAGGATTTAAAAGGGGCTTTCGGATTGATCTACGATTCGCCGTCCTTCATTAGCGACAGCTATAAACAGGCGTTGAAAGTTCTGAAATTGAAGGAGCAGTATTCCGAAGGTCTCAAGCATGTCGACAACTACCAGGATCTCGGGGTCTATCAATTCATTCATGAACTGGCTGCCCTTCAAAAAAAGGAAAACTATAAAAATGATGCTCTCAACCATATTAAAACATACGATGAACGCCATAACTCCATGCTGCTTGAGACCTTGAAAGTCTTTCTGGAACATAACAGTAATGTGCACCAGGCAGCTGCTCACATGCATATTCATACGAACACCCTGAACTACCGCTTAAAACGGATCAAAGAAATCGGAAACATCGACTTTAAAGATATGAATCAAAAAACGATGCTTTATTTAGATCTATTGATTTATGAAAACGAACAGGAGGATTTGTGATTTTACACAAATCCTCCTGTTTATTTTTTCAGTTTCACCTAAATAAAAAGAGCTATAGAAGAGCTATACTTTCCTTACATACAACTTGAAAGGTGGACTCCCCATGATTATCGGAATTCCAAGAGAGATTAAAAATAATGAAAACCGCGTAGCTATTACGCCTTCAGGTGTCGTCAACCTCATCCACGCAGGTCACAAGGTTCGTGTCGAAACACATGCAGGTACTGGCAGTAATTTTACAGACGAAGAATATCGTGATGCTGGTGCTGAGATTGTTGAAACCGCTTCCGATATCTGGATGAATTCTG
>NZ_JBAPTY010000291.1:0-5321 GCF_049282395.1 Halobacillus sp.
ACCTGAGGTGGAATTTTTATCCTGTTCGTTTCATGTTTTATTGTGAGGTTTACAAAATTTTATCTTTTCCTATGTAGGACCTGACGATATCCCTGTTTCCACTACTGAACGGTTAGTATCTTCTTAAGTAATTTCCTTCTCACTGGTTGACATTAATGGATATATTTAGAATAATATCACTTATAATATTCAGTTTTTTCAAACTTTTCAAATTAAGGAGGGGAAGTCTTTTTTAGGTTAATTATGATAACGCTTACATAGCAAAGGAGGAACAGTTGTGATCATCCCAATTGTATTAGCTTTAATTACGATTCTATCTGTAGTGATGGCTTTACAAAAGAAGCGTCCTGTCTTCTTTGTCTTACCGATTGCTTCCATTATTGTCATCGCAGTTGTGAAGATTATGATGGTGCCTCTCCCTTTTTGGGAAACGGTGCAGTTCATTTTTAATTTAAGAGGCTGAGACAGAGAAACGTGAAGGGAGGTGAAATTAGTTGAGAAAAATGGATCCGGCTAAAGCAAAGTCTTATGTACGTTTACGAACGGTATTGATTATAATTTATTTACTGATTGGAGTGACCGTTTCCTTTGGAGTCGTTCTCTTTACCCAGCAGCTTTCGTCCTTTAGCGTAATGGGGATTCCACTCCCTTACTACATGGGAGCTCAGGGCGCTGTGGTCACATTCATTGCTCTGTTATTTGTGAATGCCATTGTAAGTGACGCTGTCGACCGGAAATACGGCATCAATCCTAAGCATGTGAGCAGCCAGGACGAAGACCAGGCAGCGAATCAATAGGGAAGGGGGAGAAGGATGAACGAACAATTTGTAGTATCTCTAATTTTAATCTTAGCAACGTTCGGACTATATATAGGTATTGCCGTATTTAATATGGCACGGGCCACCTCGGACTTCTACGTAGCAGGACGCGGTGTACCTCCTGTGTTTAACGGAATGGCGATTGGCGCCGATTGGATGAGTGCAGCTTCATTCATTGGAATGGCGGGTACGGTGATGGTGCTCGGTTATGATGGTCTGGCTTACATAATGGGGTGGACAGGCGGGTATCTGCTGTTAACCTTCCTGCTGGCACCGCAGTTGAGAAAATTTGGACGTTATACAGTGCCCGAATTCATTGGGGATCGTTATAAAAGTAATGCGGCCCGGCTGATCGCTGCTGTCGCAACGATTATTATCAGCTTCACGTACTCGGTTGGTCAGCTTTCCGGGTCAGGTGTAGTCATTGGAAGGCTGCTCGAAGTCAACACGGTAATCGGGACGCTGATTGGTGTGGTTCTCATTGCTTTTTATTCAGCGTTAGGCGGAATGAAAGGGATCACATGGACGCAGGTCGCTCAGTATTTAGTGCTGATTATCGCTTACTTAATTCCGGTTATTTTTATGTCGATGCAGCTCACGCAAAACCCGATTCCGTGGCTGTCTTACGGGGATGTTATTTCGGAAATGAGGGTGCTGGATCAGGAACTCGGGATTTCTGAGTATGTGGTTCCTTTTACAGAAGCAACGAAGTGGCAGTTCTTAGCGCTAATGTTTACGCTAATGGCTGGAACAGCTGGTCTGCCTCACGTTATTGTCCGGTTTTATACAGTTGCTACCATGAAAGCGGCTCGCTGGAGCGGGGCATGGGCGCTATTATTTATTGGATTGCTATATTTGTCTGCTCCTGCTTACGCGGCCTTTTCCCGGTTTATATTAATGACCGAAGTGGCTGGATCATCTCTTACCAATCTGCCGGGCTGGACCGAAGCCTGGGTGGATACCGGACGGCTGTCGCTTGCTGATGGCAACAGTGACGGAATACTGCAGTGGTCCGAGCTTGTCATTAGTAATGACATTGTCGTCATGGCGACACCGGAAATTGCAGACCTTGGAGTCTTTGTCATTGGTCTTATGGCAGCAGGTGCCATGGCAGCTGCTCTATCAACGGCTGGTGGTCTGATGATCGCCATTTCAGCCGCTTTGTCCCACGATATTTATTATCGTTCCATTAATCCAAAAGCGACTGAGCAGAAGCGGCTTGCTGTCGGCCGGATTTCTATTGTGGCCGCTACAATAGTGGCAGGTCTAGTTGCGCTGAATCCGCCAGGAGCGATCACCCAAATTGTAGCCTGGGCATTTGCACTTGCCTCCGGTTCGTTTTTCCCGGCACTCATACTCGGAGTATGGTGGAAGCGGGCGAATGGGCCAGGTGTTGTAGCGGGCATGCTCGTGGGGCTGTCGGTCACGCTGGGTTACATTTTCGCTGCCAAATATGGCGGCTTCACGATTCTCGGAATTATTGATACAGGAGCTGGAGTGTTTGGAGCCTCGGCTGCCCTGATCACAAACATTGTAGTCTCGCTCTTGACGCCTCCGCCTTCGCAGAAATTGCAGGAGGAAGTTCAGGATATGCATTACCCAGAACAAATCCAATATAAAGACGGAGAAGCCTGGATCAAAGACGCCAAATAACATAAGGAATAAGGAAGAAAGTTACCACCTCAGGTCATCCAGATTCTGGATGACCTGAGGTGGATTTATTTTCCATGAAGGGGTAGGGCGTTGTTATTAAGGATGGATGCAGAATGCGATATAAAACTAAGGGTTCATTATACTCAATGTACTTTAGTTCATCCATATCCTTCCACCTCAGGTCCCCCATATATTGGGAAAGGGTGGAGTTGCAGCAGATGATTTACATTCGCTTTCTGGAGATAGCATTTCTCATTTTCTGGGTGGATGCTTTTGCTTGTTCCTTCTTCTTGATGCTGTAATTGACAAACAGGGAGTCGATCAGAGTTAAACCAGCGATTCTGGAAGCCAGCGCTTCGGAACGAAATTCCGTTTCTTGTGCAACCGTATAGAGACTTAAGTCGACCGATTTGGTTAAGGGGGATTTAGCAAAGTTGGTAATGGCCATCACGCGTGCGCCGTTTGATTTGGCGACATCCACAATATCCAGGATATCTTTATTGGACCCTGTATGTGAAATCACGACCGCTAAATCACCTTCTCTCAGCTGTGAAGCCGACATTAATTGCAGGTGAGAGTCTGTATAAGCATGAGTTTCCATACCTGTGCGTAAAAACTTATGATGAGCATCCATCGCAAGAATGCCGGAGCCGCCGCTGCCATAAAAGAAGACACGTTCAGCTGAAAGCAGATCTTCCATAGCTTTTGCTAAGGTCTCGTGATTCTGAATGTCGCGAGAGGCTTCCAGAGCGCGGATATTAGCCTGAAACACTTTTTCTGTGATCTCAAGATCCGTATCGTTTTCTGTAATGGTTTCATGTATATCCTGAATGGGATTCACGGTTTCTGAGGCGAGAGCAATTTTCATCGCCTGGTAGCCTTTGAATCCGAGTCTTTTACAAAATCTGAAAACGGTTGCATCCGCGACCATAAGGTCATCCGCTACTTGATTAATCGTAGAATGCACAATTTGATCTCTGTTTTCTAAAATGTAATCGGCAATTAATTTTTCTTTTTCACTAAATTGACTATAGGATGAACGAATTCGGTTGATTACGTGTTTGGTCGGGGCTTCTGCCATGATGGTTCCTCCTGTCCTGCATCTTCTATTATTACCATTGTAAATGAAAAAAATTTCAAAATAAAGTTATGAGATGTAAAATATTTTTCAGAAACCCCATTGTGTTAAAAAAATATTATTGTATAATCTTAATTATAGAAAAAAATTTTCAGGAAGAAAATTGTGCGTGATAGAGAAAGGGGTAAAACAATGAAAGTAGGATTAATAGGTCTTGGAAAAATGGGTTACAACCTGGGGTTGAACCTGATGGATCATGGACATGAAGTAGTAGCGAACGATGTGAACGCAGATCAAATAAAAGAAATTGCCAATGCGGGAGCCGTTCCTGCCAACAGTTTGAAAGAGCTTGTTGAAAATCTGGAAGCACCTCGTACAGTATGGGTCATGGTTCCAGCAGGAGAAATTACCCAATCTGTACTGGACGAGTTGTCTGGTTTACTTGAAGCAGGTGACCGTGTCATTGATGGAGGAAACTCGAATTATAAAGACAGCTTGCGCCGCGCGGAACAGTTTAAAGAGAAGGACATGTTCTTCTTTGATGTAGGAACAAGCGGCGGTACAGAAGGAGCCCGTCACGGCGGCTGCTTTATGATCGGCGGAGACGAAGAGCAGTTTAAAGAGATCGAGCCGATTTTTGCGGATACATCTGTTGAGAATGGTTACCACTATGCAGGCCGTGCCGCTAGTGGCCACTTCCTGAAAATGGTCCACAACGGTATTGAATATGGAATGATGCAATCCATTGCAGAAGGCTATGAGATCCTGGAGAAAAGTCCATTTGATTATGATTACGAAGCGGTATCCAAGGTGTGGAACAATGGTTCTGTCATCCGCTCATGGTTAATCGAACTTATGGAGAGTGCGTTCTCGAAGGATGCGAAGCTTGAAGATATTCGCGGAGTAATGAACTCTTCCGGTGAAGGAAAATGGACACTGGAAACGGCCATTGAGTATGAAATGGCAGCACCCGTCATTGCTATGTCCCTGATGACTCGTTATCGTTCGCAGGAAGATGATACCTTCTCAGGCAAAGTTGTTGCAGCTCTGAGAAACGAATTCGGCGGCCACGCCGTAGTTAAAAAATAACCTAGTTCTACCACCTCAGGTCATCCAGATTATGGATGACCTGAGGTGATTTTATTTCCCAGATTCACAAAGAAGGCGTATTCTTCAGGACTTTTGAAGTAGGAGAGGATAGTGGAAGTGGTAACAATAGAAGAAGGGTACGGCAGAAGAGATAGGTAGTGAGGATAGCTGCTCCATTTGTACGTTTCCGGTTTCGAAGTGATTAAAGCCCGGCATGGATTTAAGTGAATGTACCGGCTTACTTGAAGAAGGGCGTTTACATCTCCTTGAAGATCCGCTTTATAAGGACCTTGAAAAAGATGACCCACATAGTCATATTTCTTATTAAAATACATGGCATATTTGGAGTGGACATCTTTCATGAAAGTACCAGGAGGATGGTTAATGGTTTCAACCAGCAGGTGGATGTGATTGGTCATAAGACAATAAGCGTGGATTTTAAAAGGATAACTCTGTTTAGCTTCTGTTAAGAACTGCAAGTAACGATAGCGATCACTCGGTTCATAAAAGATATCCGTTTTTCTATTGCCGCGCGCTGTAATGTGAAAACAAGCACGGGGATACCAGATTCGTTTAGGGTTTGGCATAAGATCTTCCTTTCAAATATATTTCCAATACTTTTTATTCGCTGTACCTATGAAATAATCCTTCTTCTATTAAATGTAAAAACCTGTCACCTCAGG